>URDW01000057.1 GCA_900546735.1 uncultured Oscillospiraceae bacterium | reverse complement strand
TCAGAACGTCGTGAGACAGTTCGGTCCCTATCTGTCGTGGGCGTAGGATATTTGAGGAGCGCTGTTCCTAGTACGAGAGGACCGGAATGGACGCACCGCTGGTGTATCGGTTGTCATGCCAATGGCACGGCCGAGCAGCTAAGTGCGGTTGTGATAAACGCTGAGAGCATCTAAGCGTGAAGCCATCTCCAAGATAAGATATCCCACTTTTAAAGTTAAGTTCCCTTAAGGACTATGAGGTTGATAGGTCGCAAGTATAAGTGCGGTGACGCATTCAGCTAGGCGATACTAATAGAACGAGGGCTTGACCAAAAGAATGTGTCCAAGGAAAATATCTGTATTCAGTTTTCAGGGTATATGCCTGAGCTATGCACCATTAGCTCAGTTGGTAGAGCACCTGACTCTTAATCAGGGTGTCCACGGTTCGAGCCCGTGATGGTGTACCATCCAAGGCCCGTTGGTCAAGCGGTTAAGACTCCGCCCTCTCACGGCGGCAACAGGGGTTCGAATCCCCTACGGGTCACCAAGACCTTTAGGGAAAAATCCAATTGACTAAAGGTCAAAAGCGTGGTATACTGCAATAGCAGGAGATCACGAAGTCGGTGTTGATTGCGATGAGGGTCCACCCGTTCCCATCCCGAACACGGTAGTTAAGCTCATGAGCGCCGAAGATACTTAGCTGGAAGCGGCTGGGGAAAATAGGTCGATGCCGACACAAAGAGCCCTGACAACAGTCAGGGCTCTTTGAAAAACAAAATATTCCTCAATAGCTCAGTCGGTAGAGCATGCGGCTGTTAACCGCAGGGTCGTTGGTTCGAGTCCAACTTGGGGAGCCAAAAAAGAAAGAACTGTGTAAACACAGTTCTTTCTTTTTTGCCTTAAAGGACTCGAACCAACGATAGACGGCTCCAAATCTTTGATTTGGGAGAAACAGTCCAGTGGACTGTTTCGTAGCCGGCTGCGGTGCTGCTGTCAGCAAGTCTTTACTCCTGTGAAACAAAAACTATGCAAGCACAGTCTCTTTTCTTTTATCTGCACGGTTTCCTCGAACGGGCGACAGACTGACTCCTCGTCGGAACAAGTTGCGTATCGGTCGTGACGACTTTTCGTGGAAAAGTCATCCCTCCCTCGCTCCACTGTTCCTCCTCTCCCCAAAAAGTTTTGCTGCGCAAACCTT
Organism: uncultured Oscillospiraceae bacterium; assembly: GCA_900546735.1. GTDB lineage: Bacteria > Bacillota > Clostridia > Oscillospirales > Acutalibacteraceae > Scybalenecus > Scybalenecus merdavium. The sequence continues at coordinate 11,392 of URDW01000057.1, read as the reverse complement.
TCCGGGGACCCCGGTTTGCAAGTTCCATATCATTCGCGATGCCTTTTGTTTATACTTTAAGCAAAAGGCATCTCTCATTCATTCCACTGCGCTTCCTCTCCCCAAAAAGTTTTGCTGCGCAAACCTTTTCGGGGATCCCGGTTTGCAAGTTCCGTATCGGTCAAAATGATCTTTCTTATATCTTGAATGAAAAGTCATCCCTCCCTCGCTCCACTGTTCTTCCTCTTCACATAAAACCTTTGCTTTGCAAATCTTTTGCGTGGCTTTGGTGGGCTGTTTCGTAACAGACTGCAACACCGCTGCTTAAATTCTCTGCTGCTGTGCAGCAAATCATACTTCTTTTGGTACGGAGCACTAATAGACGTTTAAAGGATTGCTTAAAAAGCTTGATTTACATAATAAAATCGATATAATAAAGTTAAGATAATTTCAGCAAAGGACAATGAATGATATGGATGTTTTTTATGATTCTGACTGGCATATTCATTCCGAGGCATCCTATGATGCAGATTTAAAAGGCCCGATTTAATCGAAAACGCGAAAAAGAACGGCATAAAGCAGTTTGGTATAACAGACCATGTGAACTATCCGTTTATGGTAAAGCATCTGGAGCGTTCGCGTGATTTGTTTTTGGCCAATCAAACTGAGGGATTTCATCTTGGCGTTGAACTTACGACTTTACCGAAATCGCAGTATGATTTTGCACTTAAACATCCGTCTGATCCCGACCGCCGTGATCAGTGGCTTCATGGTTATATTCCGCCTATTTTCAAGAAAAGCGGCATTGCGCTTTCACTGTCTGAAGAAGAAATTGAACGCTGCCGTGTTGAATACGTGGTGGCAGGTGCACACTGGTCATTTGGCTTGCATCAGAGCCGCAAAGGCGCTATAAAAAACTATCAGGCGCAGCAGATGTTCATTGCACAGCAGAGTTATGTAGATATCATTGCGCATCCATGGTGGATATATATGGGCAGATTTGTAAAAAACGGCATACAAACCGGGCCCTGGTTTGATGATTTTTCTGTTATCCCGAATTCACTGCATGAGGAATTTGCCGCGGCTGTTCTTGAAAATAATAAAATTGTTGAATTGAATACAGACTTTTTTGTCTCAGACAGCTATACAGATTATTTCAGAAGACAGTATGCAGAATATTTATGTATGCTGCACGAGAAGGGAATCCCCATCAGCATCGGCAGTGATCTGCACGGTAATTACACAGCTCATCACGAGCAGATCCGCCATTATATGGAACCTTTGGGCTTTACCAAAGACACTTTTGCCGTACCCAATCTGCGAAAATATTAAATAGGTTGTATTTTTAGAGAGAAAATCGAATTCAAAACATAAGCACCAGCTAATAAAACTGGTGCTTATATTTTTGGACCGGAAACGGTCTGTTATTTAAGTTATCAGCTATTTTACAGTAAAAAAATCTTTATAAGCGCTGCTTTGAATTAGCGTTGAAATATAACTGTTTAGTATTCAAAAGCGTGGATTTTCAGATTTTCATCATCCGGCAGAAAATCGTTGCTGGTAAAGTTGTACAGATAATTGCCAATACATAGGCAGCGTCCTGTGTTCACACCACTCAAATCCTCATTGTTGCTTTTAAGTTCATTTGCAATGTCAATATGCTGCCCTTTTACTTCAAGAGTGGTTATTCCGTAAATTCTGGCTTGGTCATTTGACGTATAACTTGAAAAAGCGTAGGAAGCATTTTTGCTATTCAATGCGATGGGGTTTGAGGTGCTCAGGTATATCTTTTCCAGCACGCACTGATCTAGCAGTTGGGCTTGTTTTGCACCCGATGTGTCATAAAGCGAAAGGATCGTGCCGTCTGTTTCATAGTTTTCTATAACTGCAAGCATTTCATTTTCCCCGGTTTGCAGAAGCGTTGCCGATACATTGCTGATGCTTTGGCTACAGATTACAGCCGGAGCAGAAAGACTTTGCAGACTGATCGTATATAATTGAACGTCTGCCTCATCCTCCAGGGAAATATAAGCTCGTTTATTTGTAACGGCAACTTGTTTGATTTGCATATCGGCGGCAAAATCAGCGCTTTGTCCCGTCTGCTGCAGATCTTCGTCTAAAACATAGAGCTTATTTACGGTGCTTTCGCCGTTTTTTTCTGTGGTTACAATGACTGGCTGACTGTCGATCGTTTCTATTATGCAGTTTTTGACGTTTCTTTGCCCAATATGACCTACGGCTGAAAACACAATTCGGCCATGGTGCAGCTTAACCTGCATAATCTGTATGCCGGCTTTGTCATTTGCGGATCTTGCGCTGATGGCTTCAGAGACGTACAGATTTTCTTCACTACAAACAACATTGTCGGTAGCCCCAAGTACAGCGCGTGTTTTTGCCGCAGATGTGCCGCTATTTGGATCGATCGCGCTGATCACAAGGAAGGTAGATACTTGCGCATTTGTAAAGTAGGCAATATCTTGCATTTCGACCGGTACCATGTGGTCAGGTTCACCACTTTCCGGTGCCACAGCGTCGTCAGTGCTGCGCGGCGCATAATATTTTGAGACCATATAAATCGTATCATGAGCCATATAGGCGTCAATGTAGCTGCCGCTTTGCTGAAAGCGGTTGACCAGCTGTGGGGAGGCGGGGGTGGATACATCATATATTTCAGCCGAACAGACATTGTCTTCATCGCTGATGAATACGGTCAATCGGTCGCCGCTAAGAAGCAGACCGTTGATTTCATCCGCATGGTCCGTCACTTTTTTCATAACCGTTACCAACTGCGTGTCTGTACCATTTACACGGTAAATATAGATGTTATAATAGGCCGGTTCAGCATTTGCTACTTCATACGCGTAGTAAATGTATTCTCCGTCTGTCTGTATTTGGTCGGGCTGCTGCAGGGCATCTTCTTGTGAGGCGGTCGGTACGGTGGTAACGCCGCTGCCACCGCCCAGCTCGCTTGGAATCGTGGCAAAGCTCATGTCTTGCAGCTTGCCCAGCAGCTCTTCTTCACTTTGCATCAAGGGAATGGTTTTTGCATCTCTATATAAAGGCATTTGTATCAGTGCAGCTGATAATGCACCAATCAGCAGCACAAAGCAGGCGGCTATGCTTAAGAGTGCCCGCCGATTTATCGGCATGCGCAATGAAATGGTTTTGTGTGTCTGCTTTGTCTGTATTTTTTCTTTAATATTGCTTTCATGCAGGCCTTCTGGTATGGGAGGCGCAGCTTGTTCAAATTTTTTATAAATTTCTGAAAACTCTGAACGTGTGTTTTGATCCGTTTTTTTCAAAATCTGCTCCTCCTTTCAACCCAGTATTTTTTTCATTTTGGCAAGACTGCGGCTTAAACGTTGCCGTACGTTGCCGGCAGATAATCCGGTGATCTGCGCGATTTCATGGCTTTTTAATCCGCCTACGGCCGATAAAAGCACAATGTTTCTGTCTTGTTCGTTTAACTGGCTTAGCGCACTTAGCAGCTCCTGCCGCAGCACAAACTGCATGTTATTTTGCGCAATCAAGTTTGCCGCACTTTCAATGCTTTCTTCCGTGCGCCGGCGCATTTGCTCCTTCGTGGCAGCGGCGCAGGCGCAGTAAAGAATTCGGAAAATCCAGGCGGAAAATGCCTCAGCATTTTTGAGCTGACCGATTTGCTCAAATGCACTAAGCACACAGTTTTGCACGGCGTCTTCCGCATCCTCCCGGTTTTGCAGTTTAAAAAACGCGTAGCTGTATAAGCGGTTTTTGTAAGCCGAGTAGAGTGAGCAAAAAGCATCGGCATCTCCGTTTTGCGCTGCGTTTATAAGACTCTTTTCATCCATTTTTTATCTCCGTCAGTATGTAAATCGAATAAATTATCCATTTATATTTTATATTTTTATATTTCCGATGTAAAGAAAAAATTGCTTATTAAAGTTTAGTATAAATTTGGAGGCGCTTTGTTACAGAATGCCGGGTAAAATTTAGTTTAGTAAATCTTAATATCCTGCATATTGATGATTTTAGAAGAAAATGGTACAATAATTGTAAAAAGTATACATTTTGCGGCACAAGACCGCATTGGAAAGCTGGTTAAAATGGAAAAATTTATTGCGTACATTGAACAGGCCCTGCCTGACCGTCCGGGAGATACGGTGCTGTATCAGTTTAAAAGGCAAATTCTGGATGAAATGACGGCGCGCGCCGCCGCAGTTTCAGCGCGTGGATTAAACGATCAAAAAGTACTGGAAGATTTGATTTTAAGCGAATACCCCGATCTGCCCGGCGCTTATGCAGCATATTCTGCTAAAAAAGCATCTGCAAAACGCGCTAAGCGCAGTTTGCTGTTTCACGTTCTTGGTTCAGTCGGCTTTATTCTGCTTTTGCTGGTCGTGTTTTTGGCCGTCAGCTTCTGGACAAAGGCTTGGGGGCAGACCTGGGTCATTATGGTCGACGGTATTCTGCTGTGGATCGATTACCTGCTGTTTGTCGGTATTAAAAAGCTGACTTCTATGCGCCGGCTGTTTCAGGTGTTTGCCCGTGTTCTTCTGGCTATTGGTGTAATGGTAGCAGCGGTCGCCGTGTTCCTGTTCTGTATGGCGGTGCTGCACGCGCCGAACAGCTGGCTGGTCGTGATCGGCGGCATTGCGGCCATGTTTGCGGCTGACTCGCTTTATATTGCCGTTACCCGGCAAAAGCTTGCGGTCATTTTTTACCTGGCCTACATTCCGTCCTTCTTTTCCATGCTTTATGTTATTTTCGGTGCGGCAGGTCTTTTGCCCTGGTCTCCGGGTTGGGTCATCATTCCGCTGTCGCTGCTTCTCGATGTGGTCGTGATCGCCGTGCTTCTGATTTATAACAAGAAAATTTCCAGGGAGGTAGCCAGACATTGGAACGAAGATTAAATGCTGAACTTTGGGACAAAATGCACTATCTTTTCCGCGATTTTAATGACCGGATGGTGCATGTGGAACTGCGTTATGATTTTGAGATCGATATTGAAGCACTGAAGACGGTTTTGATCTGCTTTTTTGAAAAAGCGCCGGTTCTGCATTCTTCCTTTACAGACAACCACGTCCGGCCTTACTGGACGGTGCAGGACTATAAAATTGACGATGTTTTGACTGTGCAGACCGTTGCGCCGGATGTGCTGGACGACGCCGTGGACTCGTTTTTGACGCAGTGCATTCCGCCTGAAGCACCGCTGCAGATGAAGGTGGCCGTATTTCGGTGTGCGGGGCAGTCGGTCATGTGCATCGTAGAAAATCATATGTGTATGGACGGCGGCGATTTTAAGTATTTTTTAAATGCGCTTTGCCAAAATTACAATGATTATGTAGATGGCCGCAGCAGCCCGATCGATTTAAGAACGGGCACGCGTTCGTACGAGTCTGTTTATGATGATTTTTCACCGGCAGAAAAGCATATGGCCAAAAATCTCTACCGCAATATCAATGCAAAAGACGACCATGCTTTTCCGCTGACACCCGATAATATCCGCGATCGGTCGTTTATTGCCAGGCGCAAATTGCCGGCTGCACTTTTTGACCCGCTCAAAAGTGCCGGTAAAGCGCACGGTGCAACGATCAACGATATGCTTACGGCCGCTTATTTTCACAGTGTTTACGAGTTGGCGGGTTTTGATAAAAATGAATCGGTCTCTATCTCCTGCGCGATCGATCTGCGCCGCCATATGAAAGACACGGAGGATCTTGGCGTTACCAACCATACGGCCTGGATGCAGTGCCGTGTGCCGCGCTGCGGGCGCGATGTGTTTGAAACGCTTGCCTTTACGGTCGAGAGCGTCAATAAATTTAAGAGCGATCACTTTATCGGCCTGCACGGCCTGCCGCTGCTGGCACTCGGCTATAAAATTTTGCCGCATGCCGCATCGGAGGAGATCATTAAGATCGGTTACTCCAATCCGCTGATGGCGATGAGCAACATCGGTATTTTGGATGTGAAAAAGCTTGCGCTGCAGGGGCATGAACCGGTAGACGGCTTTATGAGCGGCGCGGTGAAGTATAAGCCATATGCGCTTTTGTCGGTGACCACTATGCGCAAAGAGTTTACGCTTTCCATGTGCGTGCGCGGCAATGCGCAGGACCGTCAGATCGTGGAACACTTTTTTGACCTGTTGGAAAAGAACATCCGCCTGCTGATCGCCTGACCGGCAGACTAACGGGGGAGAACCATGCGCGCTTTGGATTTTGACAACACGATTTACCGCGGCGAGAGCGTTTTGGATTTTTACCTTTACAGCCTGCGGTATAATCCTGCGGCGGTGCGTTACGTTGTTCTTGTGGTTTCGTATGCGCTGCGCTATAAACTGGGCAAAATGACTTTAGAACAGCTCGAGGCCGGTTGTGCCAAATATGCGCACGCTTACATTGCTTCTTTTGCAGAACCTGAAAAAATGGTCGTTTCGTTTTGGGACAGACACATGAAAAAAATCAAAAGCTGGTACAAACCGCAGCCCGATGACGTCATCCTGACTGCCTCATTCAATGTGATGATGGACGAGGTGTGCCGGCGCCTTGGCGTGCAGCACTGCATTTGTTCGGTCATCAATAAAGAAACGCTGCAAGTCGAATATCTGAATTTTAACCGCAATAAAAAAACGGCTTTTTTAAAGCAGTTTGGTGCGGCTGCCAGAATTGATGCGTTTTATACCGACAATGCCAGTGATTTGCCGATGCTTGATATTTCAGAAACGGCGTTTCTGGTGCACGGCAGCCGTATCCGGCAAATCAAGTGATGCAAAGCGTTCGCATAAATGACCCCGTTGTGGGAGAGGCAGAGGTTATTTTTAAAAGCATTAAAAATATCTATTTGGCGGTCTTGCCGCCGGACGGCCGCCTGCGTGTATCGGCGCCGTTTGGCACGCCGCTTTCGGTGCTGCTGGAGCTGCTGGCTGAAAAGCGCACCTGGGTTTTAAAACAGCGTGCAAAATGGACACAGTGCCCGCCGCAGCCACAACTGCAGTTTGTCAGCGGCGCGCCGTTTTCGTACTTTGGGCAAAGGTATACTTTGTGTGTATGCTCCGGCAGCCGCTTTGATTTGAGACTGGCGGGCAGCACAGCCTACCTCACGGTAAAAGACGGCGCAGACCCTGAAAAGACGGCCGCATTTGTTTTGAAATGGCAGCGTGCGGCGCTGCGCGGCGAAATTGAAAAGCGCTTGCCGCTTTGGGAGGCGCGCACCGGTCTTTCTTGCAGTACCTGGCAGATCAAAAACATGAAAACGCGCTGGGGCACCTGCAACACGGGTGCAAAGCGGCTTTGGTTCAACTTAAAGCTTGTACAAAAACCGTATGTTTGCCTGGATTATGTGCTGCTGCATGAGCTGGCGCATTTGCGCTACCCGGACCACGGCAAGGCGTTTTGGGCGTTTGTGCAGTCTTTTATGCCGCAGTACCGCGAAATACAAAAGCGCTTAAATACACCGGAGCAAGCATATGCTGAAAATTAAGGAGTTGGTTTCATGGAAAAGGCAACCGTCTATTTCACAAAAGAGATCACGCCGCAGAGTCTGGTGCGCATTTACCAGGCGCTTGGCAAAGAGCTGAAAGGCAGGGTGGGCGTAAAGATCTCCACCGGTGAGCCGGGCGGCCATAACTACCTGCACCCAGAGCTGATCGGTGCGCTGGTGCGGCAGCTGAACGGCACGATCATTGAGTGCTGCACAGCCTATGGCGGCCGCCGGCAGGATCCGAAGCTGCACTGGCAGACGATCCGCGACCATGGTTTTTACGACATGGCGCCCTGTGACATTATGGATGAGTTTGACGAAATGGATCTGCCGGTCGAAAACGGCTTCCATTTGAACCGCGACATTGTCGGCGCGCATTTTGCGGATTATGATTCTGTTTTGGTGTTGTCACACTTTAAGGGCCACGCTATGGGCGGCTTTGGCGGTGCGCTGAAAAACATCAGCATCGGCATTGCTTCCACGCGCGGCAAAGCCAACATTCATACGGCCGGCGTCACGACCGAGGCAGCGGAGCTGTTTAACAATCTGCCGCAGCAGGATGTTTTTCTGGAGTCCATGGCCGATGCCTGTAAGGCAGTCATCCGTTATAAAGGCGCTGAAAATATGGTCTATATCAACGTTGCCAACCGCCTGAGCGTGGACTGCGACTGTGATTCCGATCCGGCCGAGCCGGAAATGGCCGATCTCGGCATTTTTGCGTCTGCAGACCCGGTCGCGCTCGATCAGGCCTGTTATGATGCCGTCAAGCAGTCATCGGATCCGGGCAAGGCTGCACTGATCGAGCGTATGGATTCCCTGCACGGCATCCACACGGTGGAGGCAGCTGCGCAGCACGGACTCGGCAGCCGTGCCTACACGGTCGTATCGCTGGATTGACTTTTACAGCGTTTTGCTGACAAAAGATATGGAGGAATTTTTATGGATGATATGCTGAAACTGATCGAAACACGCCGCAGCGTGCGCAGTTATAAAGAGGAACTGCCGCCGAAAGAACTGCTCGATGAGATCGCCAAGGCCGGCACTTATGCCGCAAGCGGTATGGGCGCCCAGTCTCCCATTATTTTGGAGATCACAAACCGCGAACTGCGTGATAAATTGTCTAAGCTGAATGCCCGGGTCATGGGCACACCGGACAAGGATCCGTTTTACGGTGCACCGGCTGTGCTGGTCGTTTTGGCCGATAAGAGCCGGCCGACTTATATGTATGACGGCAGTCTGGTTATGGGCAATATGATGCTGGCCGCCCACGCGCTTGGCCTCGGCAGCTGCTGGATCCACCGTGCCAAAGAGGTGTTTGCTTCTGACGAGGGTAAGGAGATTTTGGCGTCACTCGGCATCACGGGTAACTACGAGGGCGTCGGCAACTGCATCGTCGGTTATTCGGCCGATCCGCTTCCGCCGGCTGCGCCGCGCAAAGAAAATTATATTTATTCCATCACCTGATATATTTCTGTGTGCCCCTGTATTTTTTTAAATATGCAGGGGCATGCGCGCTTGAGAGGGGAAGGGCTATGAAGAAAATACTTGGCGTGCTGCTTGCGGCACTGCTCGTTTGTATACCGGCAGATATGACTGCTTTTGCAGCGGAGGAGGTTTCCATGCAGACCGCTTATCATCTTTATGTAGATCCGGATGCGACCGGCTCCAACACATTTGCTTCGCTCGATGACGCACGTGAATATGTGCGTACGCTCGACAAAACGAAAGGCGATATTGTCGTAGAAATTGCTGACGGTACATATGAACTGGACGACACAGTCTGGTTTGAGCCGGCAGACAGCGGCAGCGAGCGCTGTACGGTTCGTTATGTAGCTGCTGCTGGTGCAACACCGGTGATCAGCGGCGGGCACCAGGTACGCGGCACATGGAAAAGCGAGGGAGGCGGCATTTACAGCATCCCGTATGAACGTGACCGCAAGCTGCGCGCGCTTTATGTAAACGGCCGGCGCTGCTATATGACAAGTCAGGTGGCCAAGGGGCACGGCGCTGTCGGTGAATATAATGTGGAAGCCGGTTCGGCAGACTGGGCCTGGGTCAGCGGCACAGCCGGCGACGGTGTGCTGTTCGGGAAAAAAGCCATTCCGTCTGATACGCGAAACGCAGACGATATTGAGCTGATGACACAAACGCGCTGGAATACCACGATCGTTTGCGTAGACCATTTGGAAAAAAGAGGGCCTTTTGTCTGTGCAAAATTCCAAATGCCTTATGGCGCCATCGCGCAGACGCTGGGCTGGGGCAATGAATACCAGTTCAAAGAGAATAACATGATCTACAATGTGTTTGAGCATTTGGACGAACCGGGTGAATTTTATTTTGATAAATCCGGCGGCCGCCTTTACTATTATCCGCGTGAGGATGAAGACCTGAATACGGCCGAAGTCGTTGTGCCTGAGGTGGAAACGCTGTTTGCTGTGCAGGGTGAAAATCTGCAAAATCGTGTGCACGACATTGCGTTTGAGGGGCTGACCTTTGCCTATACGGACTGGAATCTGTATGACGTGGCCGGTTCACATGGCCGCGCCACCAATCAGGGCGCGGCGGCGCTGTTCGCCTATGCAGAGGAGGATTGGCACGGTTATCTTTACCGTGCTTATGATGTCGGGCCCGCCGCTGTAACGATCAGCTCGGCACAGAATATCCGGTTTTTAAATAATAGCGTTTGTCATACCGGCAACGACGGGCTTTCTCTTGTGAACGACGCTGTCGATATCCGTGTAGAAGGTAATGCGATTTATGATACAGCCGGCGCAGCTATGCTGCTCGGCCACCCGCAGCACGAGTATATCGGCGACAAAGGGTCAGCAAAAGGGCGGCACGCAGAACATGAAAAATATTCGGCTTCTGAAGAGGGCGCGTGCACAAATGTGCTTGTGCAGAACAATTTGTTTAAGGATACCAGCCGGCTGTTCTGGGGCGTAGCCGGTGTGATGGTTTACATGGCCGACAGTATGCAGTTCCTGCATAACCAGGTGGAAAATACAACTTATTCCGGCATCAGCCTCGGCTGGGGCTGGTGGAACATGAACGGCGATCCGGAATCGGTCGTTCCGGGCGAGCCTTCTGTAACGATGCGTAATAATGAGATCCGGTATAATCTGTTTAAAAATACGGTCACCACATTAAGCGATGCCGGCGCAATTTATACGATCGGCGACATGCCGGGAACGATCATCAGTGAAAATTATATTGATACGATCGGTTCTCCGTATTCCAATAATGCGTATCACATCCGCGGTATTCATATTGATGAGGGCACGCGGCATGTTTACGGGGAAAAGAACGTGATTTATATTGACCCGTCTTACACCTGCATCGACTGCGGCGACTGGGGCAAAAAGGGTGACAATACTTGGGACGGTAACTATTCCAATGCGCAAAGCTACACAACGACCGAAAGTTATGAGCCCGGTACAGTCATCACAAACGCACATTATGTACCGGATGCACAGTGGGATGAAACAGCCCGGGCGGTGATCGAAAATGCCGGCATTGAAAAAACATATTCGTTTGTAGCGCCGGAAGCCGTGCACAGCACTTCAGCCGATACGATACACGCGATTCCGGACTGGAAGCCGAACCCATGGGGGATCGCAGCTGCCTGTATTGCCGGTGCGGCCGTTTTGGGCGGCGCTGTCTTTTTGATCGTTAAAACCCTGAAAAGAAAGAGGCGCACAGCACAATTTGGTCAGAAATAATGTTAAGGTGCGTGCAAATCGTAGTATAGGTGGTTCCGTTTATATTCGGGAATCGGTTTAATATATTATTTGTAAAAACATCCGGCAACGAATTGCCGGATGTTTTTCAGCGTGTCGAAAAAGGTATAACGGCAACAAATTATACAGCCTGACACGCTGAAAGGCTGTCAAAAAGGCGAGGTGGATTTTGTATTTTGCGAGTGGAGGCTGTACAAAGGTACTGCCCCCGAGCAAAA
>URDW01000056.1 GCA_900546735.1 uncultured Oscillospiraceae bacterium | reverse complement strand
CCGGCGAGCTGGCTGCCGAGGGCAAGCCGTTTCGCCGCGACGTGCCGGTCGGCATCATGGTGGAAACGCCGGCCGCTGCGCTGACTTCTGACCTTCTGGCCAAAGAGGCGGACTTTTTCAGCATCGGCACCAACGACCTTACGGGTTACGTCACGGCCTGCGACCGCGGCAATGCGGACGTGGCCTATTTGTACGACGCCATGCAGCCTGCCGTGCAGCGCGCCATCCAGATGACGATCGAAAACGCGCGCCGCGCCGGCATTCCGGTCGGCATGTGCGGTGAGGCCGCCGCCGACCAGCGCCTGATCCCGCAGCTGAACGCCTGGGGACTGGACGAATTTTCGGTCTCCCCGTCGTCGGTGCTCTCTACGCGCAAGTGCATCTGTGCATGCGACTGATCTGCTGCCGGGCATTTGCTTTGCAGGGCGCTGCAGCCGCACAAAACATATAGCCAATAATCATCCCCTTTTTGTGCCCCGCCCGGCAACGCTCACCTGCCGGGCGGGGTTTTTCGCTGTGTGCGGTGTAAAAAACATATGCCGGCGGCATGAAAAAAGGAACAGGTTTTCGCCTGTTCCTTTTTGGTTTGCAATAAATTATTCTTTTGTTTCGCCGCTTTCGTCTTGGGGCGCCGGTTCGGGCGCGCTTTCCTGCGGCGGGTCCGGGGTGTCAGCATCGGTCCTGGCCGGTGTGTCTTTTGCGTTGTTTGCCGGTGTGCCGCTGTGTGCGGCGCTGTTTTCTGTGCCGGCATCGCCGGATGTTTCGGGCGCAGACTTGGAATTTGCGTTCTGCGGCCTTTGCGCGGCGTTTTCTGTATCTTTCGCATCTGAACTCGTCTGCGGTGCAGAAAACGGCTCTGCGGCCTCCTGCGCTGCTTCAAAAACGTCCTGCGGTTCCTCGGCGGCAGCAAACACGTCTTTCGGCGCCTCGGGGCGGATGTAGTCCGGCTCCTGCGGCACGGTGTACTGCGCTTCGGTAAACGTCACCCCGCCGGCCGGCTGCGTGGGGGAAGCCTGTGCGCCGGGGTAAGCCGCCGTCTGCGGCGGCGCCCAGCCGGTGTTCGGCTGCGCCTGCTCCTGGCGCGGCACATAGCCGTTTGCGCCGGCGCCCCAGGGCGTGCCGGTCTGGGCTGTGAACTGCGCCGCGCGTTCGGCCTGCGACATGAATTCCTGCGGGTCCACGGCGTGCGTCTGCAGGGCGCGGATCTTGAAGTTCTGGTAGTAAAGCGCCACGGTCGTCTGGTAGTACGGGTAAACGTAGATCCAGGCCAGCCCCAGCGTAATGCTGCCCAGCAAAAACCAGCCCAAAAAGCTCAGCCAAAGCACAAACAGCTCGCCCTTGTGGCCCTTGGTCATCTGGCCGCTCAGGCGCAGCGCGTCAAAAATGTCCATTTCAGGGTTGTCGCAAAGGATCTGGCGCGCAAAGGCCCAGTGCAGCGAAAGGATGACGCCGGGCACGATGAACAGCAGCGAGGCCGCGCCGATGGCAAGATTCATCAGCAGCTCAAGCCCCAGCTTTTTGAAGTAGGCCGTTTTAAACGCGGTTCTGTAAATACCGCGAATGTCGCTTATTTCCGGCTTGAAGCCGCGCACGGTCTGCACATAGTAGCCGGCAGCGGTCGTCTGCACAGGCAGCAGGATGATGGCGGCTACGCTCAGCACAAAGCTGAGCAGAAGGGTCACCAGAAAGCGCAGCATGGACTGCGGCGTTACACCGTAGCGGTTTTCAAACGCGTCGTTGCTGTCGTAACCGTCGCCGGGGTAAAGGCCCCAGCCGTCGCCGCCGTATTCGCCGTAACCGTCGTAGTAACCGTAGTCATCGGCATAACCGAAGTCGTCTGTGCCGAAATCGCCGAAATCACCGAAATTGCCGTAGCCGTATTCGTTTGCCGCGGCTGTCGGCAGCGCGCCGATCCGGCTGCCGAAGTCCTCAAAGTAATAGGGGTCGAACGCGTCGTCGTTGCCGAAGTTGTAAAAGTCGAATTCCTCTTCGCTGCCGTAGCTGTTAAAGCCGCCGTCTTCCTCCAGCAGGCCGTCTTCCACGATCTCGCGCAGATCCGCCGCCGTTGTGCGCAGGGTAACGATGCCCTGCACCAGCGGCACCAGCATCACGCTCACCAGCGAAATGACAAACAGCTTCCACACGTTGCCACGGATCAGCGTGCGCGCCTGTTTTTTGATCAGCTTTCTGTCCATAGGAACACTTCCTTAAAGTGTTTTAAAAGTCGAGCTTTTCCTCGATGTAAGCGGCCAGCTTGTCGATCGGCATGCGCACCTGCTCCATCGTGTCGCGGTCACGCACGGTCACGCAGCCGTCCTCCTGGCTGTCAAAGTCGTAGGTAATGCAAAACGGCGTGCCGATCTCGTCCTGGCGGCGGTAACGCTTGCCGATGGAGCCGGCGTCGTCGTAGTCGATGTTGAACTTTTTGCGCAAAGTCGCGCAGATCTCGCCGGCCTGCTCGGCAAGCTTTTTGGAAAGCGGCAGCACGGCGGCCTTGTAGGGCGCCAGCGCCGGGTGCAGGCGCAAAACGGTGCGCTTGTCGTTTTTGGCTTCGTCCACGACCTCCTCGTCGTAGGCGTCGCAAAGGAAGGCCAGCGCCACGCGGTCTGCGCCGAGCGACGGCTCAATGACGTAGGGCAGGTATTTTTCGTTCGTCGTCGGGTCAAAGTACTCAAGCGACTTGCCGGAGGTCTCCTGGTGGCGGGTCAGGTCAAAGTCGGTGCGGTCGGCAATGCCCCAAAGCTCGCCCCAGCCGAACGGGAACAGGAACTCAATGTCGGTCGTGGCGTTCGAGTAGTGCGACAACTCCTCTTTTTCGTGGTCGCGCAGGCGGATGTTCTCTTTTTTCAGGCCGAGCGAAAGCAAAAACTGCTCGCAGTGGTCTTTCCAGTATTTGAACCAGTCCAGGTCGGTGCCGGGCTTGCAGAAGAATTCCATTTCCATCTGCTCAAATTCGCGCGTGCGGAAAATGAAGTTGCCGGGCGTGATCTCGTTGCGGAAGGACTTGCCCACCTGGCACACGCCGAACGGCACCTTGCGGCGCGTGGTGCGCTGGATGTTCGCAAAGTTTACAAAAATGCCCTGGGCCGTTTCGGGGCGCAGGTAGATCTCGTTCTTCGCGTCCTCCGTTACGCCCTGGTAGGTTTTGAACATCAGATTGAACTGGCGGATGTCGGTAAAGTCGCAGCTGCCGCAGTCGGGGCAGGTGATGTTGTGCTCCTTAATGTAGGCGCTCATCTCCTCGTTGCTCCAGCCGGCCGGGTTCACGCCGGCCGCCTCGATCAGCTGGTCGGCGCGGTGGCGCGTTTTGCAGACCTTGCAGTCCATCAGCGGGTCGGAAAAGCCGCCCACATGGCCGCTGGCCACCCAGGTTTGGGGGTTCATGAAAATGGCGCTGTCCAGGCCCACGTTGTACTGGCTTTCCTGTACAAACTTTTTCCACCAGGCCTTTTTGACGTTGTTTTTAAATTCTACGCCCAGCGGGCCGTAGTCCCATGTATTGGAAAGGCCGCCGTAAATTTCGGAGCCGGGGTACACAAAGCCTCTGTTTTTGCAAAGCGCTACAATGGCGTCCATCGTTTTTTCACTGTTTAACATCTTTCTGCCTCCGCTGTATTTATAATAATCTATTGTCAGTTTACTTGATTCCGCCCCAAAAGTCAAGGAAATCGCCGCTTTTCGGGGCAGTGCACAAAAATCGGCCGTTTCGTGCCGCCGTTTTCGCCGGGCCGTGCGCCGTCTTTTTTTTGCCGTGTTTCCCAGTCTGCGCGCAGGGCAGCAAAAAAGCGCCTGCTTTTGCAGACGCTTTGGCTTTTGTTTTATTTACCAGCCCAGGCGTACGATCTTGATCGTGCACGAGCCGATGCCTTTTTTCAGGCATGCGGCGTGGCCTTCCGGTGTAAAGATGTCGATCTTGCCGGCTTTGGAAAGGCCGCTGCCGCCGCGGTCGGCTACGGTGTACTGCACGCCGTCCACCTCGATCACGGAACCGAGGGGCAGCCAGTTGCAGGCCACGATATACGGGTTGCTCATGCCGTTGTAGACTTTCATGCCGCTGGCCGTTTTGAAATTGGAAGTGCGGCCGGTGCACTTGGTGCAGGCGCAGTAGTGCGTTTTGCGGCCGCTGATCACGTCGCCTACGCTGTAGCCGCCCTTGGACGAAACGCCGTTCTGGCCGGCAGAAACTTTTTTGGTGCCGACTTTCACGACCTTCTGCGTAGCTTCCTTGACCGTTTCGCGTGCCTGCTCGGTCATCTCAACGGCTTCGCCGTCTACATATTTCACCAGGTAGGTCACTTTGTCCAGGCCGTTTTCGCCTTTTGTTACAGTCTTTGTTTTGCCGCGTGCCAGCGAACTGTCGTTCACGGTTTTGGTGGTGTACGGCAGGGTTTCGGTTTTGACTTCTGTTTTGTACTCCACACGCTGCACAACGACCTGCAGGCCGGCGGCCAGCTGTGTGTCAGCACCGGGGGTCACGGTGTCGTTTTCACCAAGGGTGATGCCGGCTGCCTGCAGCAGCTCGCCCACCGTGCCGCCCGTCAGCAGGTGGCTGGTGGTCTTGCCGTCCGCCGTCAGGGAAACGGCGCGCGGGGAAGTGATGCGGATGACCATGCCCTCGGTGACCGGTTCGCTCAGGTCAAAGTTGACCGTGTCGTTCTCGGTCAGGACGATGCCGATCTCTTCCATGGCTTCTTTCACCGTTTCGGCATATACCTCGTAGGTGGAAATATTGTCTTCGAAATCAATATTGACCGATTTCAGCCGCTGGATGACGATGGTGCCGCCCTTGCCGCTTTCAAAAGCAGAAATGTCGACTTTGTCGTCCGGGCCGATGGTAATGGAATTTTGTTCAAGAATTTCGAATGCAGCCGTTTCATTTGTTGTCACTGCGATCGTGTCGTCGCCGTCAACGATGGTCACGTTGTACTCGCCAAGCATGCCTGCAAACGCCGTTGTTGCAAAATAGGTGATTGTAAGCAGCACCACGACCACGGTTGCAAGGAGCACTCGCGAAAGCTTGCGCACCCTTTCAACGCTTGATTGGTTAATCATCTAATTCTCCTTTTCTTAAATGGGAAATCGTTTAAAGGCTTCAGCCATATTTGAACAGCCGCGGCAGGTAAAAATATGCGCCTGCAACACGGCTGGCAAAATCTGTTTTTTTCGCATTGACCGTTATAGTATTTCCGCAAACAAGGCCATTATATCACAAATTCACAACAAGTCAATTTTCCAAACCGCCTCTGTTTGTGCAGTTTGCACAATAACCATTTTTGGCCCCTTTTTACAAATAGACTTATACCCTTTGATTCGTCCATTATTTGTTTTCACCTGCTAAAGCGTGAAGTTCAAAATTTGTTCAATTTCTAAAAAACTGCCACTCCAAAAATGTCATTTTGTAACCTTTTTTTGTAACAATTTGAAATCGGCACTACATATTGATTTGTTTTCGGGGAATTTCCGAAAAATATCAATATATAGTACGTCTGTTTTGTAGTACATTGCGTACTATATTAGACAAAAGGCGTGTAAAATTACACCGTACAAACGGTCGGCCTGCACGGCGTGCATTTTTGGGGCTTTTTGGCCGTATTTTGACGGCGCACAGCCGTGTGATTCTGTGTTTTTTGCGGTTTTGCGTGCCGCTTTTTTGCTTTGTCAGCCGTCTTGCCGGCGACTTCTTTTGTAAAGAAATTTCCTTTACACCAAAAATATGGTCGAAAGTCAGGAATGATTTTATATATTAATGTAATTAATATAATAATTTAAAACTATTAAAAAATATTGCGCAGTTTGCAAATTCGTGCATGTGCAAAAAATGTGGAAAATTGCGCAAAACCTAAAAATAAACAAAATCCCCAAAAAAGTCGTGAAAAAGAAAAACCTGCCGCCGGTTGGCAGCAGGTTTTCGTTCACAGCAGAACGGTTCATTTTAAGTAGCGCGAGGGCGTTACGCCCTTGTAGCGCTTGAACACTTTGATAAAGTAGCCGCAGTCGTTGTAGCCGCAGTGCTCTGCGATTTCGGCCACGGTCTTGGAACCTTCGGCCAGCTCGGCGCAGGCTTTTTCGATTCGGTAATAGTTCAGGTAGTCGATGGGGGTCTTGCCGGTCATGTTTTTGAAAAAGCGGCAGAAATAGTTGGGGTTCATGTCGGCCACGTCGGCCAGGTCGTCCAGCGAAATTTCGCTGCCGTAGTGCCCCTCTATGTAGGACAGCACGTTCTTGAAGGCGCTCAGACGTTTGCGCTGGGAAGAAGACAGCGTTACGATCTGGTTGTACCGGCCGTTTTCAATGATTTTTGCAAAAAAGGTGCACAGAAAACCGGCGGTCAGCAGTTCATAGCCTGCGCGCTCCGCGCGCATCGTGTCAAAAGCGCCGTAAGCCGCCTGCACGATCTCGGTGTCGTTTTTTGTAAAAAACGGGTCTATCATGGACTGCGAGCGGAAATAGCTTCGGCATATGTCGGGCGCGCCGGACAAAAAGTCCATGTCGAACACAATGCATTCGTATTCGCAGTTGTCTTCCGGGGCGTAGCTGTGCAGTATGCCGCCGCCGATCAGCAGCAGTTCGCCGGGGTGCAGTTCGTATTTGGCGGTGTCGGTGTTCACATGTACACAGCCGGAAAGCACACGGATCAGCTCTGTTTCCGGGTGCCAGTGAAAAGACGCATAATAACGCGGGTGCGTGCGGGTAACGTTGTAATATTGACACGGAAAGGCCAGCGTGCCGTGCGAACGCTGTTCGCGGTAATCTGGGTATTTCACAATACTTCCTCCGAAAAGTGAAGATTTTTCTTTGTTGCTCTTATTATACCATAAAATTGCACAAAATCAATGATAATTTGAATACAAACTTTGGCCTTTTTTCCGTATGTGACTAAAAACGGCTGGTTTTGACAAACGCTGGTTTGTTTTGTACAAAAATGTGCCGAAAGCGTTTATTTTTTGCCGCAGGCGCACAAAAACGCCGCTCGATTTGGCGGCGTTCAGACTGCCGAAAAAGCCGGCTGGACCGCGCACAACAATAATTCAAAAAATGATTCACTGCTTTTTCAAACAGAAAAACACATTGTGCTTTAAAAGCAATTAAACATTTTGAAAGCAGAAAAACCGCACAGTAGTGCGGTTTTGCGCTTTTTGTCTTTTGCTCGGGGGCAGTACCTAAGGGGCCCCCAAAAAGCCACATGGCTTTTTGGGGAGAGGAGAAATGCACGCTTGGAGCGAGCAATCGCCGCAACAAATTATTCAAAAGGCGGTTGCGAACGTATCGGCGTGCATTTGGACGAAACGGCACCACCTCGCAAAATACAAAATCCAGCTCGCCTTTTTGGCAGTCTCTCAGCGTGTCAGATCGTATAATTTGTTGCCATTACACCATTTTGACACGCTGAAACGCCGCCCCACTCGGGCGGCGTTTTTGTCTTTTTAGTTGTTTTCATCCGGTGTGTCGGCGGCCAGCCTGGCGGCTGCTTTTTTGCCGGTTCTTTTGCGGTAGACGATCATAAAGATCATGCCGGCAATGCCGCCGACGGCGTTCATGCTGATGTCGGTCATCGTGTCGATCAGGCCGTAGTCGCCGGCGTCCTGGTAGCCGGCCGCCGCGTAGTCAAAGCCCTCCAGCGGTTTGGCCAGCTGCAAATTGGTGTCGTACAGGCGGTCCATAATGAATTCGTACATCTCCCACCCGCAGGCAATGGTCATGGCGAACATAATGCCGAACATGGCGGCCAAAATCACCGAGCAGGGTCCCTTTTTGCGCTGCAGGATCACGGCAAAGTCGTAGCCGAACGAGGCGCACACAAAGCCGCTCAGGCAGTGCATAAAGTCGTCAAAGTGGGGCACGGTGTCAAAAAAACCAATGTAGCTGCCAAACACAATGCCAATGAAAATGATCAGGTTCAGCATGGTCTGCGACAGCGGCGTGACCTCTTCAATAAAGCTGCCGTTGCCGAACACCTGGAACATGTCCCACAAATGGGTAAAGATAAAGCAGAATACCGACTCAAACCCCATGACCAGGTCGTGATCTATGATAAAGGAGTAGGCCGCGCAGCCCAGCATGGCAATGCGCACAACGATCCAAAAGGCCAGCTGCAGCTTGGGCACACTGCGGATGGGGTATTTTTTTACTTGGTAGGCCATTTTTCATCCTCTTTTCCGAAGTTTGCAACAAGTACAGTTTAGTATACCATATTTTGCCGCAATTACAATGCCCGTTTTGCAAAAGCACAGAAAATTTACTTTTTATCAACAAAAGTCATGACCACCCCTCTTAGGGGGTGGTCATGACTTGTAAAATATGGTCTGTACACCCGTGCGGCAAGGGTGCCTTACCGCTTTTGCACTGTCTTTTGCCCACCGGCACAGTTTTCCTTGTGCGCGCACGCGCTGCACCCGCCGGCGCAGTGGTCGCAGCCCGCGCAGCCGGAACAGCCGCCGCTTTTTTTCAGGGTCAAAACAGCCAGCGCGGCAAGGGCCGCCACAGCGGCCAGGGTAATGATCGTTGCCGCCATTTATACCGCCGCCTTTCCCGCGGCTGCTTTTTTCGGCCGGCTCGGTCTTCGCACCAGCATGAACACGAAAAATGCTGCGATCAGGCACGCAATGCCGGTGGATACCGAGAAGCCGCCCGTCGTAAACAGCAGCCCGAAGTGGTAAATGCAAAACGAAACGGCGTAGGCGAACAGGGTCTGGTAGCAAAGCGCAAAGGCAAACCAGGCGGGGCTTTTCAGTTCGCGCCACATGGCCGAAACGGCCGCGATGCAGGGGATGCACAAAAGGTTGAACACCAAAAATGCAAAGCCGGAAAGCGGCGTGAACAGCGTGGTGATGTCGCTTGTCAGCACGCCCAGCACCGAAACGATGCCCTCCTTGGCCAAAAGGCCCATCAGCGTGGCCACGCTGGCCTGCCACTCGCCAAAGCCCAGCGGCACGAACAGCACGGCAATGACGCGCCCGGCGTAGGCCAGAATGGAGCGGTCCATGTCCTCCACCATCACAAAGCGCGAACCCTCAATGCCGAAGCTCGACAAAAACCAAATCACGATGGAGGCCAGCAGAATGATGGAACCGGCGCGCTTTAAGAAGTCAGACCCGCGCTCCCACATGCTTTTGAGCACATTCTTGGCAGTCGGCATGTGGTAGGCCGGCAGCTCCATCACAAACGGCGTGTCGCCGCTCAGGAAGGGGCGCGTTTTTTTCAGCATGGCGCCGCTGAGCACAATGGCCAGAATGCCGATGAAGTAGGCCGACGGCGCAAACCACCAGGCGCCGCCGAACAGCGAGGCGGAAACCAGCGAAATGACCGGCAGCTTGGCGCCGCAGGGGATGAACGTGGTGGTGATGACCGTCATTTTGCGGTCTTTTTCGTTTTCGATCGTGCGCGAGGCCATAATGCCCGGCACGCCGCAGCCGGTGCCGATCAAAATCGGGATGAACGACTTGCCCGACAGGCCGAACTTGCGGAACACTTTATCCATAATAAAGGCGATGCGGCTCATGTAACCGCAGTCCTCCAAAAACGCCAGGCAGGCAAACAGCACCAGAAGCTGCGGCACAAAGCCCAGCACGGTGCCCACGCCGGCCAGCACGCCGTCCTGCACCAGGCTGATGACGGGCGGTGCGCAGCCCACGCCGGTCAAAAAGGCAACGAGCGGCACGGTCAGGTAACCCTCGGCGCCGAAAATGCCGTCGGTAATGAAGTCGGTCACGGCGCCGCCCACAAGCGATACGCTCAGGTAGTACACGCAGAACATGATCACGGCGAAGATCGGCAGCGCCAAAAAGCGGTTCGTCACAATGTCGTCTATCTTCTGCGTGGTGGATTTTTTCGTTTTGTTTTTCGTCACGCACTCGCCGATCACCGAGGTGATGTAGCGGTAGCGCTGGTCGGCGATGATGCCGTCGGACGTGTCGCCGTAAAACGCTTCGCACCGCCGGATACCCTCTTCCGCGCCGGGCGGCATGGCCAGCTCTTTGAGCACAGCCTCGTCGCGCTCAAACAGCTTTGTCGCATAAAAGCGGCGCTTGCGCATGTCGACGCTGCCCGGCAAAAGGCTGGAAATGTGGTGGATCACGCTCTCCACCCGGTCGTCAAACGAGTGGTGCACGGGCGGGATGCCGGTGTTGCTGCGCGCCAGCTCGATCGCGCGCTTTACGGCCTTTTTTACCCCGGTGCCCTTGAGCGCCGAAATTTCAAACACCGTGCAGCCGAAGTGCTCGGCGATCTCGTCCGGGTGGATCTCGTCGCCGTTTTTGCGCACCACGTCCATCATGTTGATGGCCATCACGACCGGCACGCCCATCTCGCACACCTGGGTCGTCAGGTAAAGGTTGCGCTCAATGTTGGTGCCGTCCACCACGTTTAAAATAACGTCTGGCTTTTCCTTGACCAGGTAGTTGCGCGCCACCAGCTCTTCGGGCGTGTAGGGCGACAGGCTGTAAACGCCCGGCAGGTCGGTGATGATCACGTCGTTTTCGCCCTCAATGCGGCCTTCTTTTTTCTCCACGGTCACGCCGGGCCAGTTGCCCACATATTGGTTGGAGCCGGTGATGCGGTTGAACAGCAGCGTTTTGCCGCAGTTCGGGTTGCCCACAAGTGCAATTTTGATCATGGCTCCACCTCCACCATCTGCGCGTCGGCCTTGCGCAGCGACAGCTCGTAGCCGCGCACCGTCAGCTCCATCGGGTCGCCGAGCGGCGCCAGCTTTTTTACATAAAGACGGGTGCCCTTCGTAATGCCCATGTCCATAATGCGCCGCTTCAGCGCGCCGTCGCCGTTCAGGCGCACCACGCGCACGGTCTGGCCGACCTTTGCGTCTTTCAGTGTCATATGTATGTTCCTCCCCGCCGCAGGCGCGGCTGTTTGCAAAATCGGCAGAAGCGCTTTGCTTCATTTATATTCCTTATTATATACATATATAATAGGGCGCTGTCCTCTGCTTTTCATGTAAAGGTTAGCACACTCTAACTTTTTTGTCAAGGGGCGGCGGGCCCTACGTACGGGTTATTTTAAAATTTTGACAAATTGCCGGGCGCATTTCTTAAGAATTCTGGTTTTTTGTGATTTTTGTTGAAAAGGCGCCGCTGCAATGGTATACTAAAACTGGCTTAAACGTTTCGTTTTGTCGTGCCTTTTGGCATATATTTACAGATGAAGGAGGCTTTTTTATGCAGTATGAAATCAAAGGCGCACCGCTGCCGGTGCTCGTGTGCACGCTGGAGGCAGAGGAGTCCATGGTGACCGAGAGCGGCTCCATGGCCTGGATGAGTGAAAATATGGAAATGACCACCACCTCGAACGGCGGCGTCGGCAAGGTGTTTTCACGCATGGTCAGCGGCGAACGCCTGTTTCAGAATGTTTATACCGCGCGCGGCGGCCAGGGGCTCGTGGCGTTTGCCTCGTCGTTCCCGGGCGAGATCCTGGCGGTCGACATTGCGCCGGGTAAAGATATCATCGTGCAGAAAACGTGCTACCTCGCTTCGCAAAGGAGCGTGGAGCTTTCCATGTTCTTCCGCAAAAAGCTGGGCGCCGGCCTGTTCGGCGGCGAGGGCTTTATCATGCAGCGCCTGTCCGGCAGCGGCAAGGCGTTTATTGAGGTGGACGGCAGCTGCACCACCTATGACCTGGCGCCGGGGCAGAGCATTCTGGCCAACACCGGCTATGTGGTCATGATGGACGCCACCTGCCAAATGGATGTGCAGGCGGTCAAAGGCGTAAAAAATGTGGTGTTCGGCGGCGAAGGTCTGTTCAACACCAAGGTCACCGGCCCGGGCCGCGTGGTGCTGCAGTCTATGCCCATTCCGCGCCTGGCCAGTGCGCTGCAGCCGTTTATGGTGACCGGCAGCTGATTTTGCAGCGTTTGCCGTGTACGCCGGCCGGGCGATCGGGCGCGGCCGGCGTGCGTTTATTTTAAACCGCGGGCGTTTGCCCCGGCTTTTTGGAGATGTTTTTATGCGAAAACTGGAAAAAGTGGCGTTTTTACTGTGCTGTCTGGCGCTTCTGTGTGTGATGGGCGTGGGCGCCTGGTCGGTCATCGACAAGGGCGATGCTTTTGATGATTATAAAGACGCGCGCCCGGCATTCGGCTACCTGCGCTACGAAACGCTGTCGTTTGCCCCGACCGAAAAGGGCGATGCCGACAAAAAGGCCGAACAGCAGGAGGTGGCTGCCCC
Source organism: uncultured Oscillospiraceae bacterium (assembly GCA_900546735.1). Classification (GTDB taxonomy): domain Bacteria; phylum Bacillota; class Clostridia; order Oscillospirales; family Acutalibacteraceae; genus Scybalenecus; species Scybalenecus merdavium. The sequence continues at coordinate 497 of URDW01000056.1, read as the reverse complement.
GATCCTGGAGGAGGTGCAAACGGCCGTTTCTTACACCGGCACGCAGGCCAGCCAGTGCCCGGTGGATACGCGCCTGCAGTCGCTGTGCTGCTGTAACGCTGTGCGTGATCCGTCCTATACGCTGGCTGACAGCGAGGTCACATTCGTGGCCTACCGCGAACTGCTTGGCAAGGGTTACCTTTGGGTCACGGTCGACCAGAGCGTTACGAACGCCGCCGGGGAAACACAGACTGTGTGGGACGGCGCGCTCTGCCTGGTGGAGGTCAAGCCGGCCGACGACGGCACGTTTACCGTGACCGACATGGTCATTGCCGAGCTGGCGGAAAAAGAATGATCTGCCTTGTTTGTCAACAGCCTGAAGCCTTTCCGTGCGGAAAGGCTTTTTTGCTGCGGTCTGTTTTGGCCGCCTGTCTGATTTTGGATGTTTTGTTCCTGTTTTTCGTGCAGCGCCGGAATTTTTCATATGGTAAAAAATAATTTTGAAAAATTTATAAAAA
>URDW01000055.1 GCA_900546735.1 uncultured Oscillospiraceae bacterium | reverse complement strand
TTTTACATTTACACAAACAAACGTTTTCAGGAAATTGAAAAGCTCAACGACTACCTGACCCAGGTGTGCGCCGGCAACTTTGACCTGGCGATCGATTCCAACGAAGAGGGCGAACTGTCGCTGCTGAAGAACAACATTTACAAAGTGATTTTGATGCTGCGCAGCACGCACGACGAGGTTTTGAAAAGCAAGGAAAACCTGGCCGATTCGCTGGCCGACATTTCGCACCAGATGAAAACGCCGCTGACTTCCATGACCGTGATGAGCGATCTTTTAAAAGAGGAGACCGACGAGTCGAACCGCAAAACATTTATCAAAAACATAGACGCGCAGCTGGACAAAATGAACTGGCTGATCATTACGCTGCTGAAGCTTTCCAAGATCGACGCCGGTACAGTGACTTTTAAAAAAGAGACCTACTCCCTTTCCGGCGCTGTAAAAAAAGCTACCGAACCGTTTGCCATTACGGCCGACCTGCAAAATATTGCCATTTGCTGCGATGTAGACCCAAAACTGCGCGTGACCGGCGACGTAAAATGGGACGTGGAAGCATTTACGAACATCATCAAAAACTGCCTGGAGCATACGCCGCCCGGCGGAACGCTGACCGTTCAGGCAAAAGAGACGCTCGTTTACACCGAGCTGACCATAGAAGACACCGGCAGCGGTATCAGCAAAGAGGAGCTGCCGCATATTTTTGAACGGTTTTACCGCGGCAAAAACAGCAGTGAAAACAGCGTGGGCATTGGTCTTGCGCTGGCACAAACCATTTTAAACCGTGAAAAAGCCATGCTGGACGTGGAAAGTGAGCTTGGCAAAGGCACAAAATTCAGCATCAGGTTTTACAAAACGATCGTTTAAGTGACGAAACTGTTATAAAAAAGTCACCGGATCGTAAGATTTGCCGTGTATCATGGGGTCAGAAAACGAAAGGAGTTAACCGTAATGGATATTTTAAAAATCGAAAACTTAACGAAAACCTACGGTAAGGGCGACACCATGGTCAAGGCACTGGACAACGTTTCGTTCACCGTACCGAAAGGGCAGTTTTTAGCAATCGTGGGGCCGAGCGGTTCCGGTAAATCCACCCTTTTGCACATCATCGGCGGTGTAGACACACCGACCTCCGGCCGCGTGGTCATTGAGGGCACCGACATTTCGCAGCTGGACGAAACGGCGCTGGCCGTTTTCCGCCGCCGCCAGATCGGGCTCATTTACCAGTTTTACAACCTGATCCCGATCCTGAGCGTAAAAGAAAACATTACGCTGCCGCTGCTGCTCGACGGCCGCAAGCCCGACCAGAAGCTGATCGACAACCTGGTCAGCATTCTCGGCCTGAACGACCGGCTCGACCACCTGCCGAACCAGCTTTCGGGCGGCCAGCAGCAAAGGGTCTCCATCGGCCGTGCACTGGCCAACAACCCGGCCATCGTCCTGGCCGACGAACCGACCGGCAACCTGGACAGCGAAAATTCCAAAGAGATCATTGCGCTGCTGCGCAAGTTCAACAAGGAATTCAACCAGACCGTCATCATCATCACGCATGACGAGCGCATTGCGCTGGGCGCGGACCGCGTCATCGCCATCGAAGACGGGCACATCGTCAAAGATGAGGTGATGGTAAAATGAACATTGTAAACCGGCTGACGCTCAACCACTTAAAGAGCAACTTAAAGCGCACCATTGTGACCGTGCTCGGCATGATCGTGTCGGTCGCGATGATCACGGCCGTGTGCGTTTCGGTTGCCAGCATTTTTGACCTGATGGAGTATCAGGAAACACATAATTCCGGCATGGTGCACGCCACGATCTATTCCGGTGCGGCGGAGCCCACCGAAACGGCACCGATCATCCCGCAGCAGATCGAAAAAATGAAAGAAAGCGCCGGCGTAAAATACGCCGCTGCCGTAAAAAATGCCGAAGGTTACCACATTGAAAACAAGGAGCACCCCTCGCGCGGCATCGGCAATATGGGCGCCATGAACGCAGACGCTTTGCAGGTCTTTGTTACAGGCGATCTGCAGGGCGAGCTGCCGAAAAACAGCGGTGAAATTTTAGTAGACAAAGAATTCATCGAAAAAAACAGCCTGAACTGGCAGGTTGGTCAGACGGTCGACATTTTGACCGGCACGCGCATGTACATGGCTGAGGGCGGCGAGGACATCATTACAAGCGGTTCGGCGCAGGCCGGCGAATGGCTGGAAAACGAAGAGGCCAAAAGCTACAAGATCGCCGGCATTGTGGAAAACAACTATCCCACCGAAACATACCGTTTTGAATACCCGATCGTACGCGGCATGGACGCCGGCGAAGAAGCCGAAAGCGCCTACCTGCAGATGGAAGAGACGACCTATAAATCAGCCGAGCAGGCACAGGCCGCTATCGAAAACGCCGACATCGCATTTGACAAGACGATGCTCAACAGCGAACTGTTCGGGTACCACCTGGTACTTCTGGACAGCAGCGGCACACTGGCAACGCTCTTTATGTTTGCCGCGGTCATTTTTGTCATCATTATTGCTGCGTCTGTTGCACTGATCTACAATGCCTTTGGCATTTCGCTGGCCGAGCGCACGCGCTATCTTGGCATGCTGGCCACCGTTGGCGCCACCAAAAAGCAAAAGCGGCAGTCCGTTTACTTTGAGGGCTTTTTGCTGGGCGTTGTCAGCATTCCGCTTGGCCTGCTGTTCGGCATTCTCGGCATTGACGTAACGCTGCGGCTGCTGACGCCCTATATTGCCGGCTTTATGAACCATATGGAAAACTACACGATGCACGCCGTTGTGCCCGTATGGGCGATCCTGCTCATCATAGTTTTAAGTACCTTTACGATTTTCATCTCCTCCCTGATCCCGGCGGCCAAGGCATCGCGCACCACGCCGATCGACGCACTGCGCCAGACGGACGAGATCAAGGTAAAAGCCAAAAAGCTGCATGTGCCGAAGATCGTGCGCAAGCTCTTTGGCTATGAGGGTGAGCTGGCCCTGAAAAACCTGAAAAGAAACGGCAAAAAATCCAGAACGATCACCGCGTCGCTGGCCATTTCCATTGTGCTGTTCATCTGCGTCAACGCATTTTGCACGATGTTTACGGCCGCCAATTCCACCCAGCAGGCTGTTCCTTACCAGGTCAGCATGATGATCTACGATGATAACAATACGCTTGGCAACAACAAAAAAGACGAAATGAACCGAATCATCGCAGACACAAACAAAGTGGATAAGGCCTACAGCGTCACAACATTCAGCGACTATTGGTCCGTAGACGGCAAATTTATAGACGAAAGCAGCAAGGAGTTTTATTCTGAAGATGCAGAAAGCGGCACTTACGATGTAGACGTAGTCGTTTGGCAGATCGACGACGACATGTTTGACGCGCTTTGCGTGCAAAACGGGCTGAACAGCCGCGACTACTACACCAAAGAGGGCACGCGCACTGCGCTGCTGCGCAACGAATTGGTACAGATCGGCGGCGGCAAGCGAAACATTGTGCAGCCGCTGACGAAAGACGTGGTCGGCCAAACCATTCAGTCGCAGGCGCCGGTCATTCAGGACGATGGCACAGAACTGTACGAATCCTACAAGATCGGCGGGATCGCAAACACCATGACGGACGACACGCAGTACCTTTACCAGGTCGGCACACTGAATTTGTATATGCCCCTCAGCACGGCGACCGACCTGGAAATGAACCTGTACACGGTGGGCATTGAGACAAAAGACGCAGACGCCGTGGCCGAAAGTCTGGAAGAAACGCTGAGCGACATGGGCGTGAGCTACTATGTTTCCAACATCACCGGCAGCATGCAGCAGATGACCTCCACCATTATGGTGATGCAGGTGTTTGCCTACGGCTTCATTGCCCTGATCACGCTCGTTTCCGTGTTCAACATCTTCAACACCATTTCGACCAGCATTGAACTGCGCCGCAAGGAGTTTGCGATGTACAAATCGATCGGCATGACGCCGCACGGCTTTACCCGCATGATCAACTTTGAAAGCCTGTTCTACGGCCTGCAGGCGCTGCTCTTCGGCCTGCCGCTGAGCATTGCCGTAAGCTATTTGATGAACCGTGTGCTCAGCGATTCCATTGCCATGCCGTTCACGCTCGACTGGCGCATTTACCTGGGCACCGTGGTCGCCGTGTTCGTGATCGTGGGCGCGTCCATGCTGTTCTCGTGGTCAAAGCTGCGCAAAGACTCCATTATCGAAACGCTCAAGACCGAGATCAACTAAAAAGACACGAAAAGCAGAAACGCAAAACACCAAAAGCGCCGTGCGAACCAAATGTTCGCACGGCGCTTTTCTTTGTATTTGCAGTCGTTGATAAAAGGCAGGCAGCGCGCTTTTCACATCTGCCCGTTGACCCGGTCAAAAAAGTGACGTAAAGTCGGCACAAGCTTTCCGCCGTTCAGCAATTCCTTGATCTGCGCCGGCGAAAGCCAGCGCACGGCGGCCACCTCGGGCGTGGTGGCGTTTTTTAGATCCACTTCGCCGTCGTAGTGAAAAAGCCAGACGTCGCGGATGTCGTTAAACCGTTCGCCGCCGACCGTTTCGCGCACCGACGAGAAAAGCACCCGCCCGGCTGCAGGATCGAGCGGCACGCCGACCTCCTCTTTTGTTTCGCGCAGGGCGCCCTGCAGGCTGTTTTCACCTGCCAGCACCGAACCGCCGACGCATTCCCACATAAGCGGGTAATGCGGCCTTGTGGCGGCGCGCTGCGAGATCAGGAACTGCCCGCGGCTGTTTTTGATCCAAACATGCACGACCAGGTGAAACAAATCATCCGGCAGTTTTTCCCCGCGCACATGGGTCTGACCCGTAGGCACTCTATCTTTCGTGTAAAGGTCCCAAAGTTCCATACGGTTCCCCCCTATTTCAGACCGGCAATGGTGCGCACAGCACACGAAGCCGCCAGCAGCCCGGCCGCAGACGGCACGAACGAGATGCTCGACGGCGGCGTGGTCTTGACAAGCGGGATCTCCTGTGAGTAGACGACCGGCAGGTGCGAAATGCCGCGTTTGCGCAGTTCCACGCGCATTTTTTTGGCGAGCGGACAGACCGAGGTTTTGGAGATATCAGCCATTTGCAGCATCTCCGGGTGCACCTTGTTGCCGGTGCCCATGCACGAGATGACCGGCACGCCGAGCTGCGTGGCCGATGTAAGCAGGTGCAGCTTGGCCGGCACGCTGTCGATGGCGTCAATAATATAGTCGCAGTGCAGATCGAGCGGCAGATTCTCATCGTAATACATGCAAACCGCCGTTACGCGGCAGTTTGGATTGATGTCCAGGATCCGCCGGCGGGCGGCCTCGGCCTTTGCCATACCTATGGTGGAGTGCAGCGCGATCAGCTGGCGGTTCAAATTGGACGGGGCGACCACGTCGCTGTCGATCAACGTAATGCGCCCTACCCCGGCGCGTGCGACCGCCTCGGCCGCAAAAGAGCCGACGCCGCCCACGCCAAAAAGCATAACATGCGCCCCTTTGAGCTTTTCAAACGCCTCAGCGCCGATCAGCGTAAGCGTTCTGGAAAAATCTGTTGTCACAGCCTCACCCCGTTTTTTAATTTCCTGTTAATTTTACCAAAGCGCATTGAAAAAAGCAACGCCGCGTGATATAATATAAATACAAAATAGGGGAAATTTACCCTTTTTTGAATACACGGGCGGCATTTGCCGCCGGGGAGGCAACAGTATGATCAACATTACCGCAAGAGGCTTTGACCTGAAACAGGGTGCAAAGGACGGCATCGAAAAAGAGCTGAAACGTGTGGAAAAAATGCTTCCGGAAAACGCCGCATTCAACGTGACCCTTTCCAAACTGAAAGACGGCTACAAATGCGACATTACCGTAAAATACATTGGTTCCTTTATCAAAGGCGAGGCGCAGGCCGAAAAGATCGAACCCTCGATCGACGCGGCCGTGGACGATTTCAAGCGCAAACTCAGAAAGCTGAAGACCTACTTCACCGACAAAAAGCGCAAGGGCGGCATAGACGAGATCGCCCAGGCGTTTGAGCTGCCGGAAGAAGAGGAAATCACGATGGAGAATTTTGAGGACTTTGACTACGCCTCGACCGCCATCAACCGCACCAAAAACATTTCGCCGCAGGTCATGACCGACGACGAAGCCATTGTGCAGATGGAAATGCTGGGGCACAGCTTTTTCGTATACCTGGGGCTGGACAACGAAACCAAAATCATTTACAAAAGAAAAAGCGGCTACGGCCAGCTGATCTGCGAATAAATCACACAAAAAAGCGGTTCCGAAGAACCGCTTTTTTATTTTCATCCCACTGTTTATTTCGCTGGCTGAATGCTCCAATCACCATCAGACATTACAACAAAATAAGCGTTCCCGTCGCTGATTGAACTGCGAACAGAGCCTTCATAGTTGCCGATTTCATTAACAAGCAAATCAAAGCCGAACAGCGTAGAGTATTCATATACCACAAAATTGCTGGAAGCATTCTTATTGCTGATTGTCCATTTATTATTGGAAACACTGAAAATATCGGTTACTAAATCGCCACTGCCCGAAAAAGAAGTGCCCTGCGTGGTGCTTAACCCGGATGCTTCTGCAGTCCAGTTGCCGTCTGCCTGGATTTCCAAATCGTACGTGCCCGCCTCAGGCAGCAACACAGTGCCATCATAATTTCCAATCGTATTGATCAAAAGTAGAGGCGTACCACTTTCACCATAAGCCTGTACAATAAAATTGGAATCACCTTTATGTGTGAAATGAATCCTGCCACAACCAGATTTTACAACTAAACCATCAGCCAAACTATCGCCAGTGCCATTAATGTTGAAAGTCTCCACTTCAGAATATTTCGTTGTTTCTTCTTCCTTTTCTTTTTCGCTTTCTCCCTCGCCATTATCTTCCTGCACGCCGTCCGCCTGGGAAACCGTATTTGTATCTGACGGTTCTGCATCTTCATCATCACCGCCAATCAAAGAGCCAAAAATGATTAACGCAATAAACACGGCAACAATAATCAAAAAGACTTTTACAGCTTTTTTCTTTTGCGGCTGCGCTGGCGGCGTAGGCGGCATGGTGGAGACAGCGCCCGACATAGCAGCACCGCAGCCCGTGCAAAACTGTGCGCCGTCTGCATTTTGTGCACCACACTTGTTACAGATTTTCATTTAAGATTTCCTCCAATCATTAAATTGTTACTTGAATATTAACATATGCCACGCGATATGTCAACATATGTATTCATTTGTATATGCTTTTTCGCATACACTATTACCGAGGTGATTTGATGTACCAGCCCACCCTGGACCCAAAGACCGTCGGCAGTGTGATTTCTGAATTCAGAAAAAAGAAAGGGCTTTCGCAAGAGGTGCTCAGCGGTTTGGCCGCCATTGGCCGAACACACCTCAGCGCCATTGAACGCGGCGAACGCAAGCCAACGCTGGAGACCCTGTACAAAATTTCCGTGGCACTTGGTGTGCATATGAGTGAGATTGTGCAGGAAATTGAAAACAGGCTGTGACGCAGCAAAAGCCCCCGTGTCTTCTTATTTTAAAAGAAACACGGGGGCTTTTGTTATGCTGCCGGCATACTCTGGCAGAATTTTTAACTTACGGGGGTATAAACGCTTTCCGGCATGGCCAAAACCACGGCGCAAAGCAAAATAAAACAGACCAGTATGCCAAACGCCTGAATCAGCCTGAAATTCAATTTGGAAAGCCCAGCAAATACCTTGCGCCTGGAGAGAATGCCCCAGGCATCCGTCACGATCAAAAAAGGAAAAACGATCAAGGCAAGCACCATCAAAGCGCTGTACACATAGCCGTACGGCTCTTCCATAATGCCGAAGCATGCCCAGGTAAGCAAACCGGCAAACAGGTAAAACAGTATGGCACACACCATATAGACCGGGTTTTTGCTGCGAAAACCGGGAATGCCGTGCAAAAAGCGCTGAAAAGCAGAATTTGCCGGTGCAGGTTCGGGCTGATGTGCGGCCTTATCGGCCTGCGGCGGTGAAAGAACAGGCGTGTAGGCACGAATCAGGTCTTTTTTGAGCGCCTGCACATTGGGGTAACGCATTGCCGGATTTTGCTGCGTACAGCGCAGCACCACGCTGTGAAACAAACCGGCGTGCATTTTTTCACAGGGCACTTTACCCTCCAGCAATACATTGAGCAAAACGCCAACGGCATAAATATCGGTGCGCGCATCCGTTTGGCCAAAACCAAACTGCTCCGGCGCGGCATACCCAACGGTGCCCAGCACCGACGTGTCGCCCAACTGCCCAGCTTTGACCGTTCGGGAAATGCCGAAATCGATCAGGCGAATGCTTTCGTCACGGTCGCTGACGATAATGTTATCCGGCTTGATGTCACGGTGAACGATCCCCTCACGGTGCAGCGCGTCCAGTGCGTCGCAGAGCTGCACGATGATCGAGTAGACCGACGCAACCGTCAGCCTGCGGACGGCACAGTACTTATCGAGCGGAATACCGTTTACATATTCACAAATCGCCGTCAGTTGCCCGTCACACATGTCCACATCGTACACGTGGCATATGCCGGGCACGCGAATAGAAAGCGCTTTTTTGTAGACCTTGGCTGTTTCGGCAGACACCGCTTTTTGTACCAGCAACATGCCGGTGGCGCCGTTCATGACCAGTGTGGAATGCGCGCTCAGCTTTTTCAGCGGCTCGTTGGCCCACAAGCTGATTTTGTCTAAAATTTGCAACACTACACCTTCCTCTTGATTTTTGATAGCCATTGCTTTATGATTTTAATAGCGAAATTTTTAAAGGAGCCGCCATGAAGAAAACAACTGCCGAGCTTTTGGAAATTTTGAAAAAGCAAAACGACCCGTCTGCATTTTTAAAGGCGGAAAAAGACGAAATGTTAAACGTTTCACCAAGTGCGTACCTGAACACGATTTTAGAAAAGAAGGGTCTAAAGAAAAGTGAAGTGATCCGACGTGCCAATCTGGACCGCACCTATGCCTACCAGTTGTTTTCCGGCACCAAAACCAACCCGGCGCGCGACAAGATCCTTATGCTGTGCTTGGGACTTGGCGCCACGTCGGAAGAAACGCAGCGTGCACTGAAATTATTTGGCGTGTCCGAGCTGTACGTTCGCAACACGCGCGACGCCGCCATTTTTTACTGCCTGCAAAAAGGCATGTCTCTGGTCGACACCAATTTACTGCTTGCCGACATGGGCTTTGAAATACTAGAATAAAACAGCAGGCAACCGCCTGCTGTTTTTACTTTACTGCTTTTTTCGGAAAAGCTGTGCCGCGTCCAGCTCGTTCAGACCGCGTGCCAGCTTATTGCTGCCCTTTTCCAGGCTCTTCATAATCGCTTTGGCAATGAAATAACCGAGCACGCCGGCAACCAAACCGGCAATAACGCCGCCGATAACATCGGTCGGGTAATGCACCATCAGGTAAATGCGCGACAGGCCGGTCATTACCGCCACCAGGGTGGGTAGCACGCTCCACCATTTTTTGCCGTCGCTCTTCAGGCAAAGCGCCAGGGAGATCGCAATTTCAAACGCGCCGGTGGTGTGCCCGCTCGGGAAGCTGCGGTCGCTTTCCGTCAGACCGCCGACATTCTGGTACCAGGTGAAAAACGGGTCGTCCGCCATGGTTATGTACGGCCGTGCACGGAATACAAGCGGTTTAAGCACAACGTTGGTGATCAGCGTGCCGATGACGATGGAAATAAAAATGGCAAAACCGTACTTGCGCGTTTTTTTGAAAAAACACAGAATGATGCCGATGACCAGCACCGGGATCACAAACATTTCGTCGCCGAAAAAGGTGAAAAAATTGGCCAGCGCGGTCATAAACCCGCTTTGGATGGAATGGAAAAATTCAAAGATCGCATAGTCGAAACCGTGGAACGTTTGGTCGAGCCAGGTGCCGACGTCCAGTGTGAGCAAAGGTAACATAACGCCCTCCTTATGTAAAAATTATGTAAAGTTTAGTACATAATATCACAAATCTGCACTGTCTTCAATACCCAAAACAGAATTGCTTTCGCTTGGCTCCAGCGTTTCCACACCTTTCAGATTTTTCCGGATCAGGTCGTTGCGCTTGTCGGCATCCTCCAGCACGCGGCCGGCTTCGTCCACCTTTTTGCGCGCTTTGGCGATCAAATCCCCAAATTTCGCATACTGCGTTTTGGCGGCGCCGAGCACCTTCCACACCTCGTTTGCTTTTTGATTAATGGCGATCGTGCGAAAGCCCATGGCCAGCGAATTCAAAAGCGCCGTAACGGTGGACGGCCCGGCCAGCATGATGCCCTGCGCCTGCAGCTTTTCGGCCACGCCGTTTTGGGAAGACATGATTTCGGCATAAAGCCCCTCCGTAGCCAAATACAAAATGGCAAACGGCGTGGTGTGCGGCGGCGCAATGTACTGGCGCACCAGCTTTGCCTCGTCCTTTACACGGTTTTCCAGCGCTTTTTTCGCCGCTTCCAGTGCAGCCAGATCGCCGCTCTGTGCCGCGGCAGACAGACGTGCGTAATCCTCCATAGGGAACTTGGAGTCGATCGGCAGATAAGTCACACCGTCGCCGTCGGCATCCGGAATGCGCACAGCAAACTCGACCATGCCGTTGTACCTGGGGTTTGTGCGCACATTTTTGTCAAACATCTGCGGGATCGTCTCGTTCAAAATATTTTCAAGCTGCACCTCCGCCCAGGTGCCGCGCGCCTTGACATTGGTCAAAATACGCGAAAGGTCTTTTACATTGTCGGTCACGCCGCTCGAAAGCTTTTGCATTTCGCCGAGCGATTTATACACATTTTCCAGCTGTTCCGACACGGTCTTAAAGCTGGTGCTGATGCGCGAATTGAGCGTTTCGGTCAGCTTTTCATCTACCGTTTTGCGCATTTCGTCCAGCTTTTTTTCATTGCTCTGCTGCAGGGACTGCACCGCGTCGTTGACCTTTTTGGTCACGGCGTCGCTCTGCTGGGCATTGGCCACACGGATGACATCCAGCTTATCGCCGATGACGCGCGTGAGCTTTTCGCTGTTTTCGTAGCTGGTGCGCGTGACCTCAACCAGCTTGTCGTTTACATTTTGAGAAAGCGTGTGGATGTTGCTGTTGAGCATATCCAGGCGCTCGTCCCTTTTTTCCTTTGGTTTTTTGACCAGATTTAACACCGCCAAAACGGCCACAAGCACCAAAAGCGCTAAAATAACATAATCCATAAACAGACCTCCTGTAAAAAGTGTAACACACCCGCCTGCCGCGCACAACAAAAAAATCGGCACTGCGTCAAAAAAAGGACTGCAATGATTTGACCGGACCGGCAGACTGTGGTAAAATAGAAAACCGAATCGAGGGATGCATATGACCGAAGCATTAAAAGAAAAGCTCCGCAAGATCACGCCCTATGTGCCGGGCGAGCAGAGCAAGGAAAGCGGCATTATTAAACTGAACGCAAACGAAAACCCCTACCCCCCGTCGCCGCAGGCGGCCGCGGTGCTGAAAAACTTTGCACCCGACACACTGCGCCTTTACCCGGATTCCGGCGCAGGCGTGCTGAAAGAAGCCATTGCCGCATTTTACGGTGTAAAGGCAGAAAACGTTTTTGTGGCCAATGGGTCAGACGATGTGATCGCCCTGGCGTTTCAGGCGTTTTTCTGCAGTGAAAAGCCCATTTTATTCCCGGACATCACTTACAGCTTTTACCCGGTGTGGTGCGATCTTTTTCAAATTCCCTACAAGACCGTACCGCTGGATGAAAATTTCCGTATAGACCCGCAGGATTACAGCGGCGCCAGCGGCGGCATAGTCATTGCCAACCCGAACGCACCGACCTCGATCGGCGAAGGCGAAGCTTTTGTGCGCCGGATCCTTACACAAAACACAGACGCCGTGGTCATGGTAGACGAAGCATACGCCGATTTTTCCGAATACTCCGCCGTGGGGCTCACCCGCGAATTTGACAACCTGGTCGTGACCGGTACCTTTTCCAAATCGCGCTCGCTGGCCGGACTGCGCATTGGTTTTGCCGTTGCAAACCCGGAACTGATCGCTATTTTAGAGGCCGTAAAAAACAGTTACAACAGCTACTGCGTAAACAGCGTTTCGATGCTGGCCGGTGCGGCCAGCATTGCAGACAAAGACTATTTTTATGAAACAGTCGCCAAAGTAAAGGCCACGCGCGAAAAGACGGCCGCCGCGCTGCGCGCGCTCGGTTTTACCGTGGCCGACTCCGGCACAAACTTTTTATTTGTAACAAAAGACGATTCCGATATGAAAGCCATGTTTGAATACCTGAAAGAAAAAAAGGTGTTCATACGCTACTTTGACCTGCCGCGCATTGATAACCATGTGCGCATCACGGTCGGCACGGATGAGGAAATGCAGGCGTTGCTTGACAGCATCCGCACATTCGTAAAATTAAATTCATGAAAAATCTCATTATGGCGACATACGCTGAATAATAAAAACGAGTGGTTGCTACTAAACCACTCGTTTTTATTATTTAAGACATATTCAAAAAGCAAAAATATAAAATGACAATCCCATGGTAAGTTAAAAAGTAAAACTAAATTCTTTTATATCACTATATCCATACCCATGAAATTTCCTTTTTGTTTTACCAAATTTGATAGTCGGTACCAATTCTTTTAAATTATCAAGAAAAGTTCTGTCATTCAAAATCATATCACAATTTAATTTAAGAACTGAATTATAGTGAGGGCCATGATAGCAGTTTGAAGAAACTGTATCAGGTATATTCTCATACATCGATAAATGAGAGCTATATTTATAATCATCTTTCCACTCTGTTTTCGTTCCTAGCATTTTATTCTTTTTAATAATAGGAATATAAAATGAGTAGCCCAATGACCTGTCTCTTATACACATCTGACGCTGCCGACGACTTAATAGGTGTA
>URDW01000054.1 GCA_900546735.1 uncultured Oscillospiraceae bacterium | reverse complement strand
CGCTTCCTGTACGCCGTCTGCCTTTAAGGCATCGGCCAAAGCCTGATACGGGTCGTCCGGGTCGCTTTCGGCAGCCAGCGCCACAAGACCCATGCCCAGACTGGTGATGGCCATAACGACAGCCAAAAACAAGCTGAGCCATTTTCGCAAACTCTTTTTCATTTGCTTTCCCCCTCACAATCGAATCGTCCCGGCAGGCACAGACCATGCATAAGACAGCTGGACAAAGTCGGCAAAATATCGAAATTGCACAACAATATGCCTTGATTATAGAATAGCACACGCCGCTTTGCTGTGCAAGAAAAAAGACAAAAGAATATAAAAAAACGCCTGCCTTTTCAGGCAGGCAAACAAAATATAATGATCCGGACTTATTCTTCGATCATGGAAACGCCGGTCATCTCTTTCGGCTGGGGCAGACCCAGGATCTGCAGCATGGTGGGGGCAATGTCGCACAGACGGCCGCCGTCACGCAGTTTGCAGGGGTAATTTGCTACAATGAACGGCACCAGGTTGGTGGTATGCGCCGTGAACGGCGAACCATCCTCAGCAAGCATCTTGTCCGCATTGCCGTGGTCGGCGGTGACCAGCAGCACGCCGCCCATTTCCATTACAGCGTCATACAGCGTGCCAACGCAGGTGTCGACCGCTTCCACAGCCTTGACCGCCGCGTCGAACACACCGGTGTGGCCGACCATGTCGCAGTTGGCAAAGTTCAGAATGATCACATCGTACTTGCCGCTGCGCACCGCTGCATTGACCTTTTCAGAAACTTCATATGCGCTCATCTCGGGCTTCAGGTCATAAGTGCTGACTTTCGGAGACGGTACCAGAATACGGTCTTCGCCCTCGTTGACCGCCTCGCTGCCGCCGTTAAAGAAAAACGTAACATGGGCATATTTTTCCGTTTCAGCAATGCGCAGCTGCGTTTTGCCGTTTGCAGCCAGGTATTCGCCGAGCGTATTGGTGAGCTCTTCCGGCGCAAACGCGACCAGCACGTTGGGCATAGTGGCGTCGTACTGGGTCATGCAGACATAGGTGAGCGGGAAAAATTCTCTTTCAAAGCCGGTGAAATCCGGGTCCACAAACGTTCTGGTGATCTCGCGGGCACGGTCGGGGCGGAAGTTAAAGAAAATCACGCTGTCGTTTTTGCCGATGCGGCCCTCGTTTTCCAGGCAAACGGTCGGTTCGATAAACTCGTCGGTCACGTTCTTGCCGTCGGCATCGACTTTCTGATAGCTTTCTTCAATAGCCTTGACCGGGTCATTTGTATGGATGCCCTCGCCCTTTACGAGCGCATTATAAGCGCGGGACACACGCTCCCAGCGGTTGTCGCGGTCCATGGCGTAGAAACGGCCGATGACCGTAGCGATCTTGCCCACGCCAATTTCGGCCAGCTTTTGCTGCGCCTCGGCAACATAATCCTTACCGCTTGTGGGCGGCACGTCACGCCCGTCCATGATGCAGTGCAGGTAAACGCGCGTAAGGCCCATTTTCTTGGCCATCTCTACGATCGCCCAGGCATGGGTGTTGTGGGAGTGCACGCCGCCGTCGCTCATCAGGCCCATAATGTGCAGAGCCGTGCCGTTGTCGATGGCATTTTGCACCGCCGCTTTAAGCGCCGGATTTTCAAAGAAGTCGCCGTCTTCGATCGACTTGGTGATGCGGGTCAGTTCCTGGTACACCACACGGCCGGCGCCGATGTTGGTGTGGCCGACTTCCGAGTTGCCCATCTGCCCGTTCGGCAGACCGACATCGAGCCCGGAAGCGCCGATGAACGTGCAGGGGTATTTTGCTTTTAATTCGTCCAGACGGGGCGTTGCGGCCGCATGAATGGCATTGCCGTAGTCGCTGTCATTTTTGCCGAACCCGTCCATAATGCAAAGAACAAGTGATTTTTTCTGTTCCATTTTTAAAACTCCTTATATAAAAATCTTAGGGCGACGAAAGCCGCCCTAAAGCTGATTACTGTTCACTGGCCGCTTTCACGATCACGGAAAAGTCCTGCGCTTTGAGCGAAGCACCGCCGATCAGGCCGCCGTCTACATTTTCTTTGGAAAGAAGTTCCTGTGCATTTTTGGCATTCATCGAACCGCCGTACTGCACCACGAACGCGTCTGCCGCATCCTGCCCGTAAAGCTCGGCGATCACCTGGCGGATGTAGCCGTTGACCTCGTCTGCCTGGTCAGCTGTGGCCGTTTTGCCGGTACCGATGGCCCACACGGGTTCGTAAGCGATGATGACGTTTTTCAGCTCATCCTTGCTGACGCCCTGCAGCGCGATCTTCGTCTGCATGCCGACGACCTCAAACGTTACGCCCTGCTCACGCTGTTCGAGCACTTCGCCGACGCACAGGATCACTTTCAGACCGTTGTCGAGCGCAGCGCGCACACGCTTGTTGACCGTTTCGTCGGTCTCGCCGAAATACTGGCGGCGTTCGCTGTGGCCGATGATCACATACGGCACGCCCATTGCCGCAAGCATGGGGGCGGAAACTTCGCCGGTGAATGCGCCGCTGGCAGCCCAGTGGCAGTTTTCCGCACCGATCTGGATGTTGGAGCCTGCCGCGGCGTCGAGCGCTGCCTGCAGGTCTACGAACGGTGCGCAGATGATGACGTCGCAGTCGGCATCTGCCACAAGCGGTTTCATTTCGTTGATGAGCGCCGTTGTTTCGGCCGGGGTGTTGTTCATTTTCCAGTTGCCGGCAATAACGGCTTTGCGAAGCTGTTTATTCATAATAATCCCTCTTCTTCCTTTTGACGATCCTATGTTCAGGCTCGATTATTTGTTGTCGATCGCGGCAATACCGGGCAGTTCCTTGCCCTCCAGGAATTCAAGCGATGCGCCGCCGCCGGTGGAGATGTGGCTCATCTTGTCGGCGAAGCCAAGCTTTGTCACAGCTGCGACCGAATCGCCGCCGCCGATGATCGAAATTGCGCCGCTGTCGGCAACCGCCTTGGCCACAGCGATCGTACCCTGGGCAAAATTGTCCCACTCAGAAACGCCCATCGGGCCGTTCCAGATGACCGTGCCGGCGCCCTTGATGGCGTCTGCAAACAGAGTCTGGCTTTCGGGGCCGATGTCCAGACCCATCCAGCCGTCCGGGATCTCGTCGCTGTGGACGACCTGTGCCTCGGTGTTCGGGTCATATTCTTTACCGACCTTGTTGTCGACCGGGATCAGGAACTTAACGCCTTTTTCTTTTGCCGTCTGCATCATCTGGCCGGCAAGCTCGACCTTGTCCTCTTCCAGCAAAGAAGTGCCGATGCTGTGGCCGAGCGCTTTCATGAAAGTGTAGGCCATGCCGCCGCCGATGATCAGCGTGTCGCACTTGTCAAGCAGGTTCGTGATGACGCCGATTTTGTCGGAGACTTTGGCGCCGCCGAGAATCGCGACCAGCGGACGCTTCGGATTTGCGAGCGCTTCGCCCATGAACTTGATCTCTTTCTGGATCAGGTAGCCGCAGGCAGAGGGCAGGTAAGCCGCCACACCGGTGGTGGAGCAGTGCGCTCTGTGCGCGGTGCCGAACGCGTCGTTCACATAGAGGTCGGCAAGAGAAGCCAGCTCTTTCGAGAAGTTTTCTTCGTTTTTCGTTTCTTCTTTTCTGAAACGGACGTTTTCAAGCAGCATTACGTCGCCGTCAGCCAGCTCTTCAGCAAGCTTTTTGGCGTTTTCGCCGACAACCTCAGGATCCTCGGCCAGCTTGACCTCTTTGCCAAGGTACTCGCTCAGGCGCTTTGCGACCGGCGCCAGCGAAAATTCCGGCTTATACTCACCCTTCGGGCGGCCCAGATGCGAGCAGAGAATAACTTTTGCACCGTGCTCCATCAGATATTTGATCGTCGGCAGCGCAGCAACGATGCGCTTGTCGTTTGTGATCTCACCGTCAGCCAGCGGCACGTTAAAATCGCAGCGTACCAGAACTTTTTTGCCCTGTACGTCAAGATCTTCTACCGTTTTCTTATTCAAAGCGTCCATAAAATCTACCTCTCTAAAATAAATTTGCTAAACTTTACCACTTTTTTAAGCACAATAATTATATATTAATCTTTACAGCTTTTCAAGAAGTAATTCCCGAATTCACAAAAAACGCACAGAATGTATTAATTTGCGAAGCGCTGTTGTTAATTTTTTGTCAAACATGCCAAGAAAAAAGCGGTGCAAAAGACGCACCGCTTGCTTGGATATAAATTCAGGTCAGATAGAGATCTCGTGCGCAAGATCGTAAAGATCCATATCGATCGACTTTTTCATATTGAGCGCCTCGAAGATGTCGTAGTCGACGACCTGCTCTTTCTGGGCGGCGACCACACGGTTGCCGATGCCTTTCATCAACAGGTTCTTCACAGCGTAATGCCCCATTCTGGAGGCCATGACGCGGTCACGCACCGTGGGCGAACCGCCGCGCTGCACATGGCCCAGAACAACGCTTCTGGATTCCACGCCAGTCTTCGCCTGAATGTCTTTGGCCAGTTCCTCCACATTCACGCCGCAGCCCTCGGCCACGATGATCAGGAAATGCACCTTGCCGGTCTTCTGCGTTCTGCGCATACGTTCAATAACATGCTTCTGCACATCCACCTTGACCTCAGGGATCAAGATAGCGGTTGCGCCGACGGCAATGCCCGCGTTCAGCGCCAGGTAGCCGGCACGGCGGCCCATCACCTCGATCACGCTGCAGCGGTCGTGGCTTTCGGTCGTGTCGCGCACACGGTCCACCATTTCCATAATGGTGTTCAGGCAGGTGTCATAACCGATGGTATAGTCGCAGCAGGCAATGTCGTTGTCGATCGTGCCCGGAATGCCGACGCACGGAATGCCGCGCTCGGAAAGGTCGCGCGCGCCGCGGAAAGAACCGTCGCCGCCGATAACGACAACGCCGTCGATGCCGCGTTCCTGGCAGGTGCGGATGGCTTTGCGCATGCCGTCCTCCGTAGCAAATTCAGGACTTCTGGCACTGTAGAGCATAGTGCCGCCGCGGTGAATGATGTCTGAAACAGAACGCAGGTTCATTTCAACCATATCGCCGTTGATGAGACCATTGTAACCGCGCATTATGCCGTAAACTTTCAGGCCGTTTTCACAGGCCGTGCGCACAACGGCACGCACCGCCGCGTTCATGCCGGGGGAATCCCCGCCGCTTGTCAGCACTGCAATCGTTTTCATAGCTGAATCCTCCTCGTGGATTGAACATCTTTCGTTTTATTCTATTCAGAATCTTCCAAATTCGCTGAGCTTAAATACATATTTTACTTGCATGTTACACAAATGTCAAGCAAATTGCATGGCGGCGCACAGATTACTGCACAAAGATTATGCTGTTTTTCGGCAAAATTTTTTCAAGTTCGCACAAAAGTTGTTCGCTCCATGCACAAGTTTGTTTCAGTTTATAGTAATTTTTTGTATCTGTACAGTAAAAATACACGTCGCTTTTTCCGGCAAAGCCGTTCAAAACAGACTGCACGGCCTTCGCTTCGGGGCAGTCGACCGACGCCAGGCGCAGAAAAAGCCCGGTGCGTTTTTTGGAATGCCCCGACGACGTTTTTTGTTTTGCCGGCGCTGTTTCGGGCGCTTTTTCCAACGTGTCGGCCAAGATCTTTGGCGCCTTGTCCTCCTCCAGCGAAAGGGTGCCGCGCACCAAAACCGCACTGCCCTCATAAAGCAGCGCAGACGCGCGCTGCAGCACCTTGGGGAACACAACGATCTCGATCTCGCCGGTCATATCCTCCAGCAAAACGAAGGCCATATTTTCGCCTTTTTTCGTCTGCTTGAGCGTAATTTTCTGCACGATGCCGCAAAAAGATACATTTGCACGGTCGCCGTAACGGCTATCCGGCTCACGCGCAGCCTCAAACAGGTCGGCGCTTGACGCGCAGCCCATTGCCTGCGCCGCCGGCAGGTACTTGCCCATCGGATGGCCGGAAAAATAAAGGCCGGTCATTTCTTTTTCCATTTTCAAAAGTTCGGACGCCGGAAACTCGGGCACATCCGGCAGCTTGCGGCTGATGCCGAAGGCGTCGCTGTCGCCCAGGTCGAAAAAGCCGATTTGGCCGTACATCGTTTTCTGGCGCACATCGTCGAGCGACGAAAGAAGCGACGGCAGCGTCTGCAGCATCTGGCGTCGGTTCGCGCCGAGCCCGTCGAGCGCACCGCTGCGGATCAGGCTTTCTGTCGCGCGGCGGTTGAAACGGCCGCTGCAAAGGCGCGAACAAAAATCAAACAGATCCTGATAGGGGCCGTTTTTCTCCCGTTCGTCAATGATTTCCTGAATAAAATCCGCCCCCAGGTTTTTGATGCCGAGCATACCGTAGGAGATGGTGTTTCCATCGGCTGTAAAACGCATCTGCGAACGGTTGACATGCGGCGGCGCAAGACGCAGCCCCATTTTACGGCACTCGGCAATATACTTGGCCACTTTGCCCGAATCATCGAGCACGGAGGTCAAAAGCGCGGCCATAAACTGTGCGGGTGCATACACCTTTAAATACGCCGTTTGGTAGGCGACCAGGGCATAGCAGGCCGCGTGGCTTTTGTTGAACGCGTACTTGGCGAAGTCCTGCATCTGGTCATAAATTTCGTTGGCGGTCTTTTCATCCACACCGCGTTTCAGCGCGCCGTCGCACTCGCCGGGGATGCCGTAAATAAAATTGCGGCGCTCCCGGTCCATGACATCCTTTTTCTTTTTGCTCATCGCGCGGCGCACGATATCGGCGCGGCCGTACGAATAGCCGGCGAGCGTACGGAAAATCTGCATGACCTGCTCCTGATAGACGATGCAGCCGTATGTTTCACGCAGGATCGGCTCAAGCAGAGGCGTTTTATACTGAATGCCCGACGGATCGTGCGAATTTTTCACAAAAAGGTCGATCTGGTCGGCCGGGCCGGGGCGGTAGAGCGACGTGGCAGCGATCAGATCCTCCAGCCGCTTCGGTTTCAGCTCCATCAGCATCCGCTTCATACCGGCGGATTCAAACTGAAAAATGCCCTCGGTGCGCCCGGCGGAAAACAGGGCGTAGACCCGTTTGTCATCGATGGGAACGGCGTGTATATCGATGCCGGCTGCACGGGCGCTGTCGTCGATCACCGTCAGCGTACGCAGACCGAGAAAGTCCATTTTGAGCAGCCCCAGCTCCTCGAGCGTGGTCATAATATACTGCGTGACCGGCACACCGTCGTTCGTGGCGAGCGGCACATACGTTTCGACCGGGTCATGCGTGATGACGACGCCGGCCGCATGGGTAGACGCGTTGCGCGGCATGCCCTCAACTTTCAGCGCCGTATCGATCAGCTTGTTCACCGTTTCGTTTTCTGCACAGGCACGGCGCAGTTCCGGCGACTTTTTCAGTGCGTCGGCGAGCGTAATGTGAAAATCGCGCGGGATCAGCTTGGCCACGGCGTCTACCGACGAATACGGCATGCCCATGGCGCGCCCCACATCGCGCACGGCGGCACGCGCCGCCAGTGTACCGAACGTAATGATCTGGGAGACATGGTCTTTGCCGTACTTTTCGGTCACATAGTCGATCACTTCGCCGCGGCGCTCATAGCAAAAGTCGATGTCAAAATCCGGCATGCTGACGCGTTCGGGATTCAAAAAGCGCTCAAAGATCAGGCCGTACTTCATCGGGTCCAGGTCGGTGATCTCCATGCAGTACGCCGCAAGCGACCCGGCGCCGCTGCCGCGCCCGGGGCCGACCGGAATGCTTTTGCTTTTGGCAAAGCGCACAAAATCGGCCACGATCAGATAATAATCCGTGTAGCCCATCTGCTCGATCGTTTTCAGTTCATAGCCAAGGCGTTCCTTGTACGACTCCGGCACAGAGGCGCCGTAGCGCTTTTTGAGGCCGCGCAGGCAGCAGTCTTTAAAATATTCAAAATGGTCGCAGTTGCCGGGCGTTTCAAAATAAGGCAGCTTGGTCTTGCCGAATTCAAAGTCAAAACGGCAGCGTTCGGCGATTTTTGCCGTGTTTTCCAGCGCCTCGGGCACGTCGGGAAACGCCTTTTGCATTTCGGCTTCACTCTTCAGGTAAAATGCGTCTGAATGGAATTCAATGCCGGTATCCTCGCCGATCACATGGTTGGTGGCGATGCAGATGAGCACCTGCTGGATGAACGAATCCTCCCGGCGGATATAATGCACATCGTTCGTGGCGACCAGGCCGATGCCCGTTTCACGGCTGATGCGTTTCAGCCCCTCGTTGACCGTGAACTGTTCGTTCAGGCCGTGGTTTTGCAGCTCCAGGTAATAATTGTCTTTGCCGAAAACAGAGCTGTACCAGAGCGCCGTGTCCTTGGCACGGTCATAATCCTGCGCCAAAAGCGCACGCGGGATCTCGCCCGACAGGCAGGCCGAAAGGCAGATCAGCCCTTCACTGTGCTTTTCGATCAAATCGTGGTCGGCGCGCGGCTTGAAATAAAAGCCCTCCGTGTAAGCGCGCGACACGATTTTGATCAGGTTTTTATAGCCCGTTTCGTTTTTGCACAGCAGGATCAGGTGGCTGTACTCCTTGTCGAGCACCTTGTCGCGGTCAAAACGGCTGCGCGGCGCCACATAGATCTCGCAGCCGATGATCGGGCGGATGCCCTCTTTTTTGCAGGCGCGGTAAAAATCGACCGCGGCAAACATGTTGCCGTGGTCAGTGATGGCAAGCGACTGCATGCCAAGTTCTTTTGCGCGCGCAACAAGGTCGCCGAGACGGCAGGCGCCGTCCAGCAGGCTGTACTCGGTATGCAGATGCAGATGTGTAAACATTACTTTTGCAGCTCCTGCGCGATCGACAGAATTTTTTGCAGGCGGTGGTTGATGCCGCTGCGCGACAATTTCGGGGTGCAGACCTCTGCCAGCTCCGAAAGCGACAGGTCGGGGTTTTCCAGGCGCAGAAGCGCCAGTTCCTTTAATTCCGGCCCCAGGCAGTCCAGCCCGCGCCGGTCGCGGATCAGCGTGATCGCATTGATCTGACGGGCGGCAGCCTTGGCCGTGCGGCCGATGTTTGCCGTGTCGCAGTTCGTTTTGCGGTTCACGCCGTTGCGCACGTTCTTCTCGATCTCCACATTCATCATTTCAAACATGGCGTTGCCGGCCCCCATGCGGTAAAGGCAGTCCTCGATCGCTTCGCTCTCTTTAAAATAGATGACCGGGTAGCCGCGCCGTTTCGTCTCTTTCGGCGAAAGCTCCAGCTCGGTCAGAAACAGAAAGAAATCTTTTGCCAGGTTCAGGTGCGGCACCGTAAACTCCAGGTGGTAATCCTTGCGGGGGCTGGAAACTGTGCCGCAGGCCAGAAACGCACCGGCCAGAAACGCACCGAGACAGTCCGGGCAGTCAAAATTGGCATGATTGATTTTCAGGCTGATCTCGCCGCGGTCATGCGAAAAAAGGGCGCGCACTTTCTGGCAGTCAGCCGGCGACGAAACGCTGACGGAGTAAATTTTGCCGGAGGCCGACGCACTCAGACTGCAGCGCACATTGGCCACGTCGGCCAAGAGCGAACGGTAAAGCTCCGCCACCGTGCGGTTTTCGGTTTGACAACCGACAGAAGCCTGTGAAAAGTACTTGGAAAAGATCAAAAGGCCGTATAAAAACGACCTTTTGCAGCATGCTTTTTCATAGACCCGGGCGGCCAGTTCATTTTTTACTTCTGAAGCAAAAGACATTTTCTCCACACAACTATCTTACACGGCAGGCGGATCACCCTTGTCGATATCGCGGTGAACCACCTGCACGTCATACTGTTTTCTCAGCTCGCCCGCCATGCGTTCGGCACAAGCCACGCTGCGGTGATGGCCGCCGGTGCAGCCAAAAGCGACGACGAGCAATTCTTTTTGCTTTTTTTCAGCCAGAGACGCGGCCGTTTGCACGAGCTGCAGAGCCTGTCCGAAAAAAAGAGCCGATTCCGGATGCGAAAAAATATAGTCGGCCACTTCGGCGTCTGTGCCGCGTTTTGGGCGCAGTGACTCCACCCAGTACGGGTTTTGCAGGCAGCGCACGTCAAACACATAGTCGGCATAATCGACCATGCCGTTGCCGAAGCCGAACGAAAGCACTTTTATTTTCATTCGCCCACCGTCCTGACTTCCAGCTCCAGACGGTAGCCCGTTTTTTCCAGAACGGTCTGCTGCACCTTGCGGCACAGCGCCAGCACATCGGCACAGCTTGCGCTGCCCGTGCGGTTGATGACGAAGCCGGCGTGCTTTTCACTGACCTGCGCGCCGCCGACCGAAAGGCCTTTTAAACCGCACTGCTCGATCAGTGCGCTGGCGTAATTGCCCTGCGGGCGCTTAAAGGTGCTGCCGGCACTGGGATACTCGAGCGGCTGCTTTGTGCGGCGGCGATCCATCAGCTCATCCATTTTGGCACGGATGGCGGCCGGGTCGCCCTTTTGCAGGCGGCAGTAAATGCCCGTGATCACACAGCCGTTTTGTGAATATGCGCTTTTGCGGTATGAAAGGGCAAGCGCATCGCCCTCCAAAAAGCCGGGCGTGCCGTCGGGTGCAATATGGTCGCAGCGCACCAGTACATCGCGCATTTCGCCGCCGTAAGCGCCGGCGTTCATAAACGCCGCACCGCCGCAGGAGCCGGGGATGCCGTAGGCAAACTCCAGTCCGCTCAGCGCATTTTGCTGTGCAAAGCGGCACAAATCGGACAGCTTAGCGCCGGACTGGGCATAAACCGTTGTCTCGTCTACAAGCCTGATTTCAGCCATATTGCCGGCAAAAAGCATCACCGGAGCGGAAATGCCGTGGTCGCCGACCAGCAAATTGGAACCGCGCCCGACCGTTACAAGACTTTCGCCGTAGGCATGGCAAAGCCGCACGACTTCGGCAGCCTCGCGCGGGGTTTTTGGGTAAAACACCAGTTTCGCCGGACCGCCGATGCGAAAAGTCGTGTGCGCCGACATGGGCTCATTTTCTTTCAGCTCTATACCAAGCGCCGCCGCTTTGTCCCGAAGGTTTGTCAAATCATTCACCGGCTTTTATTCTTTTTACTGTGCCGAGCAGTGCCGCGCCGATCAGGCCGGCGTCGTTGCCGAGCTCAGCCTTCACGATTTTGGTCTGCAGCGAAGAGTGCACGCTGTAGCGTTCACGCGCAACGTATTCACGGATCGGCTGCATGATGGTCTCGCCCTCATTGCAGATGCCGCCGCCGATGCACAGCACCTCAGGCTGCAGTGCGTTGATCAGGTTGGTCACGCCGCAGGCAACGTACTCGATATACTGCTTGCAGACCTCGGCCGCGTCCTTGTCGCCGAGGCGCATGGCGTCAAACGCCGTGCGGCCGCTGACCTTGCCCTCTTTTTTGGCTACGGCGTGCATCAGGGAATTCGGGTTTTTATTCATAGAGGCAATGGTCTGGCGGATCAGCGCCGTGGCGCTGGCATACGCCTCCCAGCAGCCGTGGCGGCCGCAGCCGCAGGGCTCGCCGTCCTTTACAATGACCATATGGCCCCATTCGCCGCCGGCAAAGTTCACACCGGTGATGATGTTGCTGTTGATGATCACACCGCTGCCTACGCCGGTGCCAAGCGTAACGGCCACAAAGTTCGGCGTGCCGTGGCCGCTGCCCGCAATGGCTTCGCCCAGCGCCGCGCAGTTTGCGTCGTTCTCCAGATAAACGGTTTTATGAAAACGGTCCTGCAGCATGTCGCGTGCCGGGATGTTGTCAAACTTCAAGTTGTTGGCGTATTCGATGTAGCCGTTTTTCTGGTTGACGGTACCCGGCGTGCCAAGGCCGATCCACTCGATGTCGTCCATCGTGAGGCCGGCCTTTTCCACTGCCTCGAAACCGGTCTTTGCAATGTCGTCAAAAATAGAGGCGGCATCGCGCGGCATCGCGGTTGGCACAGAGGCCTTTGCAAGAATTTCGTACTTGTCGGTCACTACGGCGGAAACGATGTTCGTGCCGCCCAGGTCAATGCCTATGTAATAGCTCATAATCTTCTCCTTTAATCCTTTGCTTGAATTTGCGTTTTATTTTACTATGAATTGGACCAAATCTCAAGCTCTTTTTCATCCGGCTCAAAATCGTCCATACCCAGGGAGTGCATCAGCTCTTTGGCCGCGTTATACCCCATCTTTTTCTGGCGGTTGTTCATGGCCGCCGTTTCCACGATGATGGCCAGGTTGCGCCCCGGCGTGATCGGCACGGTCAGCACCGGCACCTTGACGTCGAGAATTTTTGTGTATTCGTTGTCAAGGCCCAGACGGTCGTAGGCTTTGGCGGAATCCCACTGCTCCAGGCAGATGACCATGTTGATCTGTTCCTTTTCTTTGACCGCGCCCATACCGAAAATGCGGCGCGCATTGATGATGCCGATGCCGCGCAGCTCGATAAAATGGCGGATGTTGTTCGGCGAAGAGCCGATCAGCGTCTTATTGTCGATTTTGCGGATCTCAACGGCGTCGTCCGCGATCAGGCGGTGGCCGCGCTTAATCAGCTCCACAGCCGTTTCCGACTTGCCTGCGCCGCTTTCACCGGTGATGAGCACGCCCTCGCCGTAAACTTCTACCAGCACGCCGTGGCGTGTGATGCGCGGCGCCAGCTGGTTGTTTAAAAACGAAATGAGCGTGGCGAGAAACGGCGACGTCTCCTCGTCTGTGCGCAGAAGCGGCACACCGTACGTTTTGCAGGCATCCACAAAAACGTCGCTGATCTGCAGGTTGCGGGTCACGACTGCGGCGGCCGGCCCCAGTGAAAGCCAGTCAGAAAGGGCTTTGCGGCGCTGTTCGTCAGACATGTGGCTCAAAAATCCGAATTCGGTCCAGCCGAGGATCTGAATGCGGCGGGGATCGAAGTAGTTCGTATAGCCGGTCAGGACGATGCCGGGCCGGTTGACCTCGTTCGTGGTGACCAGAATTTCTTTGGGGTCACGCGGCGTATAGACGACTTCCAGCGTGTGTTCTTTGATAATTTTGTCCAGCGTAACGCTGTATTTTGCAGACACGGGAACACCCCTTTCTTACTTAATCAGTTTTATTATATAATAGAGAACCTGTCTCTTATACACAGCTGACGCTGCCGACGACTTAA
>URDW01000053.1 GCA_900546735.1 uncultured Oscillospiraceae bacterium | reverse complement strand
CTGTACCTGGCCTACTGCGGCGGTGAAACGAATACGGACACGCAGCAGACCACATCTACTTCCGCCAGCTGGGCAACGCATTTCACCGGCGTCTGGGGCACACAGCACGGCATCAAAACAAATGACGATGCCAAAAATCTGGATCATAAAACTTTTATGCTGGAGTATGCTGAGCAGGGGCTTTCCACAAGTATTGCATTTGACTGGGATCAGTATTTTGATGTAAACTTGAAAGAAGAAATCAAGTGTGTTATGGCCAATCCGGATGTGGATATGACGTTTTGTGACATTGACCGGGCAAAGGCTGAAAAATTAAAAAAGACTTATGCCGAGACATTGGAGTTATATAATTACGTCGCGCCGGAGACACCGTCTGATTCTGCGCCGTACGACACCGGCATGCGCGACTATGTCCTGCAGCGTATTGAAAACGGGGACGACATTGTGTGCGGCATTTTTCACAACATCGATTCGGCCGGCCATGAATACGGTTTTGGCACCAGCACCCAGTATAACGGCGCTGTTATGAATTGTGATTTATATGCGTATTCCGTTTTACAGGCAATTGAAGCGCGTGAGCAGACGGAAAATGAAGAATGGCTCATTGTATTTGCAAATGACCACGGCGGGCTTGGCACCGGTCACGGGGAACAGACGCTGGAGGAAAGAACGACTTGGATCGCGACCAATGTGCCGTTTTCTGAGGAATACTATTCTGACGGCTACGACGGCTTGAAATAATCACGCGCGGGGGTGCATTATGGAAATTTATATATCAGGAAGTCCGCGCCGGGTAACGGCCGGAGATTTTCATTACGGAAATATTGAAAGCCGGTATGGCGTCAATACGCAGTATTTTACACGCGATGGTGAGCCGTATATGGTCATTGCCGGGGAAATGCATTTTTCGCGCACACCGCGTGCACGCTGGCGCGAAACGATCTTAAAGATGCGTGATTGCGGCATTAATACGGTCGCCACTTACGTTTTTTGGAATTACCACGAAGAAAACAAAGGCGTTTTTGATTTCTCGGGGAATAAAGATATTGCTGCATTTTTGCGCATATGCCGTGAAGCGGATATGCCGTGCCTTTTGCGGATCGGGCCGTGGTGTCACGGCGAGGTCATCCGCGGCGGTTTTCCGAAGCGCATACAAAAAATGCTGAAAAGGCGCTGTGATGACCCCAAGTACTTAAGCGAAGTCCGTGAATACTGGAGCGGCCTTTACAAAGAGGTCGCGCCTTTTATGGACGGCAAGACTGTAATTGGCATTCAGCTTGAAAACGAGTATACCGGCAGCACAGAGCACATCCGTACGCTGCGCAAAATTGCAGAGGAGATTGGCTTTAAAACGCCGTTTTTCACCATGACCGCATGGCCAAGCGGCTATCCCGACCGCGACTTCTTGCCGATGATGGGCGGCTATCCGGACGGCCCATGGAACATGGGTAAAAAGGCATTAAAGCCCAATAACCGCTTTGCCATTACCCCCGCCAAAACTGAAAATGAGATCGGCGCTGACCTGCATAAAAATAACCAGACCAGCCACCATGTATACGACGACGTGCCTTACGCAGCGTGCGAGACCGGCCCCGGCAATCAGGTCACCCAGCATCGCCGGCCGTATATTTCCGAAAAAGACGGTTACGGCGTTGGCTTTGCCAAGTTTGCCTCCGGCATGAACTGGCTTGGCTACTATATGTTTTGCGGCGGCCAGAATCCTCACGACCGGCTGATGCAGGAAAACCGTTTGACGGGTTATCCAAACAACTACCCGATTGTGGATTATGACTTTCAGGCACCGATCAGCCGCTATGGTGTCTGCCGTGCGCATGGCGACCGGCTGCGGCTGCTGCATCTGTTTATTCAGATGTTTGATCCGCATGTGTGTACCAAGCAGGCTTATTTTCCGAAATGGCCTTCCGCAGACCCGTACGACACATCATTTCTGAAATGCAGTGTTCGTGCAGATGAAAACGCCAGCGGCTATTTCTTTGCCGGTGCGTATGAAAAAGGACTGACCTATCCGTCATTTGAACAGGTAAACGTGCATTTGGACATAAACGGGCATACATTGGACCTGCCTGAGATCCGTGTGCAGTCGGGCGCCATGTTTTTCTATCCGTTAAATATGCAGCTTGGGAATGTGCTGTTTGATTACATTTTGGCACAGCCGATCGCCAAGCAAATGCGTGAAAAGGAAACCGTTTGCTGGTTCGCTGCGTGCGAAGGGGTAAAACCCAGTTTTCAGGCAAACGGCAAACGCATCGATCTGGATTTCAGCGAAAGCGGAACAAAAATCGGCAGTGTCCGGCTCATCGTTATTCCTTATGAAAAGGCGAAAACATTTCACTTTATAAACGGCAAGCCGTATTTTCTGCATGGTACTGTGTATGCAGACGGTGAACGGATATTGGAAGAATGCTTGTCGGAAGAAGATTACAAGGCACAGTTTACGCTGCAAAAGTGTGAAAAGATGGAACTGCCGTATAACTATTTTCTGTATTCTACCGGCCGGCGCGGCTATTATAAGCTGCATGTGCCAAGCGAACTTGTGAACGCCAGTCATGACATCCGGCTCGAATTTGCATTTGACGGTCTGAATCTGCAGGTCTTCAGCGGCCGCACCCTGATCAACGATTATTTTAACATTGACCGGAAATTTGTTATGCATCTGCGCGATTATAAAAAATATCTGCAGGCAGACCCGGTACTGGTGATCCGTACAGCGCCGAAAACCAAATTCGGCATCTCCAATGTGTATAACGAAGTGACAGTTCCGCTTTACAGCAATCATTTGGCGCTGACCAGTGCGCGGCCGGTCTTTGTAAAGCAGGTCGATCCTGCTTCCTGCGAAGCATCAGAAAATTTTTAGGAGAAAATTATGAAAAAGCAAAACCTGAAATCGTTTCATTTTGCACTGCACGTCAACCCGGCAGAAGCTGTGAGCCATGGTGTGCAGGGCGAATGCGTAACCATACCGCACACATGGAATGTGCAGCCGGGGATGGAGGACTACGCCGGCACAGCCTGGTATAGTACGGAATTTGAGGTGGAAACGCCCGCCGGCAAAACGGTGATCTACTTTCACGGTGCGTACCGCGACTGCACGGTGTATGTAAACGGCAGCGTTGCCTGCATACACAGCGGCAGTGGTTATACGCCGTTTGAAGCGGACGTTTCCCATTTGGTCGTCGCTGGGGAAAACCTGTTAACGGTGTCCTGCAGCAACGCATACTCCGACAAGGCACTTCCGCACCGGAAAGACTTTGACTGGGCAAATGACGGCGGCTTGATCCGCCCTGTGGAGCTGCTGCAATACGATGCCGGTGAAGCAGAACATATCTGCATAGAAAGCATTGTGACGGAATTTTTGCCCGGCGGGCTGGCAGACGCATGGGTAAACTGCAAGTTTGATTTTTCTGTGTCAGCACCAGCGCAGTATGACGTTTGCGTGCGTGAATATAAAAGCAAAAAAGTCGTTTTTGAACGATCCGGCTGCAGCGGCAGAGAAATCGTTTTTCCTTTGTACGGCGTTACGCTTTGGAACACAGAAGACCCGTTTTTGTATGAACTGGCGCTGCGCACACCGGCTTCTGTACAGACACGCCGTTTCGGCGTGCGAAAGCTGGAGGCGCGCGGCAAAAAGATTTATCTGAACAACAAGCCGATCCGCCTGCTTGCAGTGGAGTGGATGCCGGGCAGCAATCCGGCCTTCGGCATGGCAGAACCCGAATCCGAACTGGCAAAGAATCTTGCCATGCTGAAAGATTTAAAGTGCAATTTCACGCGTTTTCACTGGCAGCAGGACGATTTTGTGTACGACTGGTGCGACGAACATGGTCTTATGGTGCAGGAGGAAATCCCTTACTGGGGTTCTCCGAAAGCCGCCGGCCGCGTGCAGTTCGATGTAGCCGAGCGGCAGGCAGACGAGATGCTGCGTTACCATTTTAACCACCCGTCCATTGTTTGCTGGGGCGTCGGCAACGAACTTGGCGGCTGGGAAAAAGAAACATGCCTTTATGTGCGGCACATGGTATCGTACTTTAAGCTTCGGGATTCCATGCGTCTGGTGAATTATGTGTCGAACACCGTCGGCTGGAAATCACCGCATCTTCTGCATCCGGGTCGTGAAGCAACGACTTACGGCGACATCTGCATGTGGAACGAGTACCTGGGCACATGGTATTCTGTGCCCAAGCGGGGGTATGACAAGGTGTTTCGCCGTGTTCTGAAATACTGCGGCGACAAGCCGGTCGTCATTACGGAATTCGGCCTTTGCGAGCCGGCGCACAAAGGCGGCGACACAAGGCGAATCGAAATCTACCGCGAAAAGCTGGAATATTACCAAAAGTATGATCTGGCCGGCTGGGTGTATTTTTGTCTAAACGATTACCGCACGCATATAGGCGAGACAGGCGAGGGCAGATTCAAACAGCGAATCCATGGTTCGGTAGATCTGTGCGGTGCCAAAAAACCGTCTTACGCTTTTATACAGGCGTAAAACCTGGCGGCGCAAAATGATGATAAAGGTTGATAAAGATTGAAAAAAGGATCTGCAGTAGTGCAGATCCTTTTTTACCGGCCTTAAAATTTTAACCGTCTGAATTTACCCGGGGAAATCCCTTCGCTTTCCGTGAAAAAGTAAATGAAGTTGGATTCGCTGTTGAACCCGGTTTCATAGGCGATGCCGGCAATGGTAAGGTTGGATTTTTGCAGCAAATCTTTTGCGCGGTTTAAACGTGACAAAAGAACGTAGTCATACGGCGAATAACCGGTCTGCTGTTTGAAGATCCTGGAAAAATGCGAGGTGCTCATGTGCACATTGTCCGCCAAAAGCCGCACGCTCAAGCTTTCGCCCAGATGGTCGGCAATATACTCTTTTACCTCCTGAATGCTGTCTTCATAACTGTTCTGGCTTTTGCTCTTCATATTGCGCGGGTTCAGCAGCTCGGCAAACAGCTTGTATATATCCAGCGAAAGGCTCAATTCGGAAGGCGGATTGTCGCTTTGAATGCCGTTGAAAATACGAAAAATCAGCCGTTTGACATGCTCGGTGTCGCTGCATTTGATCAGGTTGCCTTCGTTTTTTTCGATTTCGGTAAAAAGGTCGTAGCAATTTGCACCGCTGATGTGTACCCAGATGGACTCCATATAGTCATTTGTGTAATATTCATGCGGCTTGTAGCAGTCTAAAATCACTGTGTCGCCGGCTACTGCCGTTTGGCTTTTCCCGTTTTTGATATAAGTAAAGCTGCCGTCAATGATGTGGGTGATCAGCAGGCTGTCGTAATTTTGACGGATCAGGTGGTAATTGTTCACACAGTAAAAATGCCCTGCGCTGATCGGATAATAATAAAGCCTTTTGGCTGTTTGAGACGGAGAAGAAAAGTACAGGTCAGATTTTTTCAGCACGCCGGTTTCCGTCGATTTCATGGCAATCCCTTCTCATGGTTGAATTTCTAAATTACTTGGTTGATTTTCGGAATCATCACCGTTTAAAAGCATTATATAATCAAAAGGAAGATATGTCAAATTTTCTAAACTTATAGGTCGAGGGATTTACAATGTGTGCTTCTAAAAATGTTCGTGTTTGGGAAGAAACGGTACATATTCCGACATACGGTGTCGGAAAGCCGGACAAAAACCCAATGTTTCTTGAAAAACGTGTTTACCAGGGCAGCTCCGGCAAGGTGTATCCGCACCCGGTGATCGACAAAATTTTCGATGAGAAAGAAGACCGGGCTTATCAGGCTGTTTTTCTGGAAAATGATTATTTAAAAGTGATGGTTTTGCCGGAACTCGGCGGCCGTATTCAGCGTGCAACCGATAAAACGAACGGTTACGATTTTGTCTACTATAATCACGTTATCAAACCGGCGCTCGTCGGTCTTGCCGGGCCTTGGATTTCCGGCGGCATTGAATTTAACTGGCCGCAGCACCACCGGCCGAGCACGTTTGACCCGGTTGACTACACCTATTTCAGCAATGCAGACGGTTCTGCCACTGTGGTCGTAGGGGAAATTGAAAACATGTTCCGCACAAAGGGCATGGCGCGCTTCACCCTTTACCCCGACAAGGCTTATATTGAGATCAAAGCCCAGCTCTTTAACCGTACAGACACGCCGCAGACGTTTTTGTGGTGGGCCAATCCGGCGTTTGCTGTCAATGACAACACGCGCAGCATTTTCCCGCCGGATGTAACGGCTGTCATGGACCACGGCAAACGGGCCGTTTCCACCTTCCCGATCGCGACCGGCACATACTACAAAGTGGATTACAGTGCCGGCGTAGACATTTCCAGGTACAAAAATCTGCCTGTGCCGACTTCGTATATGGCGGCCAAGTCAGACTATGATTTTGTCGGCGGTTATGATGACGGCCAAAATGCCGGTATTCTGCACGTTGCTGACCACCACATTTCACCCGGCAAAAAACAGTGGACCTGGGGCTGCGGTGACTTCGGAAAGGCGTGGGACCGAAATCTTACCGATGAGGACGGGCCGTATATTGAACTGATGACAGGCTGTTATACAGACAATCAGCCGGATTTTACCTTTATTGCTCCGATGGAGGAAAAGCGCTTTACCCAGTATTTTATGCCGTACCAAAACATCGGTACCGTGCACAATGCCACAAAAGATTTGGCAATGAATTTTGAAAACGGCGCCGTGCATCTTTACGCCAGCGGTAATCCCGGTCAGCTGACGGTTCAGGCAATCACAAACAGCGGCGTGCAAAATTACGAGGTGCTGCTGGAAACGGCACAAAGCGCACAGATCACGGTTGAGAGCCCGGATACTGTTGAAGAGATCCGTATTTTGAAAAACGGCAGAACCTATTTAAACTACTGTGTGCACGGCAAAAAACAACCCGTGCCGGAGGCGGCAACCTGCCCGCCGGAACCGCAAGACTGTGCCACTACAGAAGATCTTTATTTATACGGCCTGCATATTGAACAGTACAGGCACGCGACCTATCAGCCGGAAGACTACTATTTAGAGGGCCTGCGCCGTGACCCGACCGATATGCGGCTAAACAACGCCTACGGCCTTTTGCTGCTGCGCAGAGGGGATTTTAAGAACAGTGAAAAGTATTTCCGCACAGCGATCCAAAAAGCTACACGCTCCAATCCAAATCCGTACGACGGCGAGCCTTATTACAATCTTGGCCTTTCCTTATGGTACCAGAACCGTTTAGAGGAAAGCTACGATGCGTTTTACAAATCTGCCTGGTGCCAGGCTTGCCAGGAAGCCGCATTTTATTATCTGGCGTGTATCTGCGCCAGGAAAGGCGAGCCGGAGCAGGCGCTTGAGCACCTTGAAAACGCCATCATCCGCAATGCGCGAAATTACAGGGCACTGGATCTAAAGGCGCTGCTTCTTTTGAAGCTTGGGCACACGCAGCAGGCTGTTGCACTGGCCAAACAGGTCGCTTCACTTGACCCGCTGGATGTGATCAGCCGGCGGATCCTTGGTGAAAATACACTCTGCAGGCCAGATACGGCAATCGAGATCGCGCTGGAGTATGCCGCCGGTGGGTTTTACCCTGCGGCCATCCAGATTTTAGAGGAAACGAAAGAGAAAACGCCGCTTGTTTTCTATCATCTTGCGCATTTTTACAAAGAAATCGGTGACGGCAAAAAATGCCGTCAATATCTGCAGGCAGCATCCGAAGCCGACAGCTACCTCTGCTTTGCGCACCGGCTGGAAGATATGCAGGTGCTTGAAGAAGCGGCAGACGAATCGGCGGGCGATGCCATGGCACGCTACTACCTGGGCTGTTTGTATTATGACAAAAAGCGCTTCGATGAAGCAATTTGCGCCTGGGAAGCCTGCACAGCACTTTTGCCAAGTTATCCGACGGCATACCGCAACCTTTCGATCGCATACTACAATAAACGTCAGGACATACCAAAAGCGGTTTCCGCACTTGAAAAGGCGTTTGCACTTGAGCCGTCAGACAGCCGCGTGCTGATGGAACTGGATCTTTTTTATAAAAAGACCGGGCGTTCGCCGCAAAACCGGCTGCACTTCTTGCAGCAGCATCTGGAACAGACCGTACAGCGCGACGATCTGTACACCGAATACATAACGCTGCTCAACATGACAAAGCAAAGTGACAAGGCACTGCAGTGTATAGAATCCCACCATTTCCATCCGTGGGAAGGGGGAGAGGGCAAAATTTCAGCCCAGTATGTAGCAGCGCTTTGCATGCAGGCAGACGAAAAGCTCCGCAGCGGCGAAGCGCAACAGGCTGTGAAACTGCTGGAGAGAAGCTATACCTATCCGCAAAACCTTGGTGAGGGCAAGCTGTACGGCGCGCAGGAGAATCTGCAGAATTATTTGATGGGGCTTGCTTACGAACAGCTTGGGCAATCGGCTGAAGCACACCGGTATTTTGAAAAAGCCTCGTCCGGCCTGTCGCAGCCGCAGAGTGCGGTCTATTACAACGACCAACCGCCGGAAACGATCTTCTGCCAGGGTTTGGCACTTTTAAAGCTTGGCAAAGCAGATGCGGCGCAGACTAGGTTTGAAAAACTGATAGAATATGCAGATGCACACTTGAACGACAAGGTAAAAATCGACTATTTTGCTGTTTCTCTGCCCGATTTTCTTGTTTTCGATGAAGATCTGCAAAAAAAGAACCGGGTACACTGCCTGTTTATGAAAACGCTTGGTTGTGCCGGCGCAAAGCGAACTGCTGAAATGCAGGCGGCTTTTGAAGAAGCCGCTGCACTGGATCAAAACCACTTTGCCATACAGCTTTATAAAAATCTTTTTAAATTAGAGGGGTAAAGATGAAAAAGTTTTTTACAAAAAAGCCGGTCGTCATCATTTTGAGCATTATCCTTGCCATTTTGGCCGTAGTGGCGTGCTGCAACGCCTATTTCGCTTCTGTTGCGCTGGAAGAGCAAAAAGGTGTGGCCGTGTGTGAACCCTGGTCAGAAAGCGACCCGTATACAGCGGATTATGCGCAAAGCATTGAAGTTGGTGAAGATGACTTCAAGATCCTGTGCCTGACCGACATCCATATTCGCAACCACGCCACATTTGCGGCTGAATTCGGTGTTAACTTTGTTTTAGACGGCCTCAGCCGCATCCAGCTGAAAAAGCTGATCCATGAAGTGCAGCCGGATCTGATCACAGTCGGCGGCGACGTTGTGCTGACCGCTTGGAACGACATCTGCACACAGCAGTTCTGCGATTTTATGGAACAGTTTGAAATCCCGTGGGCACCGATTTTTGGCAACCACGACTATGAAGGCAGAGCCGACAAAGCAAAGCTTGCCGAAATCTATGAGGCAAGTGAGCACTGCCTCTTCCAAAGCGGCCCGGAAGGCATGAACGGCATGGGCAACTATATCGTAAACCTGACCAAAAACGGCACGCCGGTCTACTCACTGTTTTTCTTTGACGACGGCCAGTTCAGAATTACGGATGGCCATATCACCGACGGCGGCATAAACCCGGCACAAATCAGCTGGTACCAGTGGGCCGTAAACGGTATGACGAAACTTTACGGGCAGCAAATTCCGAGCATGGCGTTTATGCATGTGCCTGTACCGGAGTACACACAGCTCACCGACAATTTCTTGATGGGACAGCGCGGCGAAGATCCGTGTGTTGCCAAGGTCAACGACGGCTTTTTTGAAGTATTTCGCCAAAACGGCGGCACGCACATGTTTGCCGGCCATGACCATCTTAATAATTTTATTACAGAATACGAAGGCGTTACATTGGGTTACTTCACCAAAAGCTCCTATAACTGCAATTTCGATTTCGATATGCTTGGCGGTCAGCTTTTGACGGTGCACCAGAACGGCCAGGTGGATATGGAAATCAAGCCGTTTTGATTTTGTGACGATTCGGAGGACACTTGTTTGAAAACAAAAGCTACATATTTTCAAAACAGTAAAACGGCGCCGCTGTGTTACGGCGAAGTGGAACTGATCAATCCGCCGCGCAGGCGCTTGCGCGGCGAACCTGAAAAAGAGGGTGTTGAGGCTGTTCCGGTTTTCTGCGGATTTTGCGGTACAGATTTTGAGCTGATGCATATGGGCCGCGACGGTAACTTGGACGCCAAATTTCCGCCTGGGCAAACCCGGCTGATCAACGGACATGAGGGCGTTGTGTGGGTGCCGTCTGAAAACCGTTTTGCCATTGTTTTGATCCGCGGCGGCAACAGTTATGACCCAACACGTTTTACAGAGGAAGAATCGTACTTTGAGTACGGCTGCGACCAGGCGGACGGTATATTTTGCGATTTGGGGTATTTTCATCCGGATATGCTGCTGCACTTGCCGCCGGCGTATGAAGGCCTGCAAAAATTGCCGCTTTCACTTGCCAAAAAGCTGGTTTTTTCCGACCCTTATGCCTGCGCCATCTTTCAGCACGAGCGCATGTGCGATCTTGGGCGTGCGCAGAATTTTCGCGTGGAACTGGCTAAGCGCCGTTGCAGTGAAGCAGAGGCCTTTGCCGCGGCTGAGGAAAGCACGTTTTGCCGAAGCGTTGTTTTCGGCCTTGGTACGACCGGTCTTTTTATCGGCGACCAAATTCGCCGCAAGCATCCGCAGGCAAAGTTGCTTTTTGTCGCGCGCAGCGATGATAAATGCGAAAAGGCGGCATTTGTTAAGGCCAATTTGCAGGCAGATTATCTGTCTTGCGGCGGCATGTCAGAACAGGAAACGGCCGACGCGATCGTGCGCCGTCTTGGCGGACGTGCCAGCGTTTTTATTGCAACCAGCGGCACAGAAGTGGAAAGCCGCATCGCTTTTCAACACGGTGTGCTGGGTTGCAACGGCATATATAACAGCTTTTCGCTTGGCCCGCGCGTACAGTTTGACTCCATGCCGTTCGGTTTTCAAAATCAAGTCGTTTTTTCCTCCATCAACTTTACGCAAAAGCACATGGAGGAGGCGATCAAACTGCTGTGTGACAGTTCCTTCGACACGCTTGTGCATTTGATCGACAAGGACGTCTTTACAGCGGATCCGATCGGTTGCTATGAAAAGAAAATCTTTTCCAAATCAGCGCCGCTCAAAACGGCTGTGATCTGGAACAAAACACGGATAGATGAGAATGCATAAGGAAGGGTACTATGAAAGCCATAGAAATCACAAAACCATATAAAGTACGCCTGATTGACCGGGAAGTGCCGGTGCCGCAGGAGGGGGAAGCGCTGCTGAAGGTGCTTTACTGCGGCATTTGCGGTGCGGACGTTGCGTCTTACACTGGTAACCAGCCGTTTACAACTTATCCGCGCACGCCCGGCCATGAATTTTCTGCCCGCATCGTTCAAAATTCGCAAAACGACTGCGGCTTTAAGGCCGGCGATCTTGTGACGGCCAACCCGTATTTCAACTGCGGGCACTGCTATGCTTGTCAGCGCGGCCTTGTAAACGCCTGCACTGACAATCGGACGATGGGCGTGCAGCGCGACGGCAGTTTTCAGGAATACATCACTATGCCGATCGAGCGTCTGATCGACGGGAAAGCTCTGTCTGCCAAGGAGCTTGCGCTGATCGAACCATTTTCCATCAGCTGCCATGCACTTTCGCGGGCGCCGATCTGCCCGGGCGACAATCTGCTGATCATGGGCGCCGGACCGATCGGTCTGTTTGCACTGATCAAGGCCAAATCCATGGGCGCAAATGTCGTGATCGCCGACCTGTTGGAAAACAGACTGGAACTGGCAAAAGCATTCGGCGCCGATCTGACCGTCTGCGTAAAGACACAGTCTTTGCAGCAGCTTGCAGCGGATTTCACAAATGGCAACGGCTTTGACGTGTGCGTGGAAGCCTGCGGCGCGCCGGAAACTTTTCTGACTTGCATTGACGAAGCTGCGCATGGCGCGAATATCATCTTGATCGGCAACGGCAAGCGCGAGACCACTTTTGTGCACTCCGTAATTCTGAAAAAAGAGCTGAATGTATTTGGCAGCCGCAATGCATATACCAAAGATTTTGTTTCATTAATTGAACTTGTATCTGAAACCAAACTTGATATAATGAACATGGTAAGTGATATTTATAAAAAAGAGGATGCACCGGCGGCTTTTCAGGCCCTGGCGCACAACGATGGTTCGCTTGCTAAAATACTGATAGAATTTGCAGAGGAATAGAGCATGAAAGAAACGATCATCCAGTTTGGCACTGGCAATTTTTTGCGCGGGTTTGCGGAGGACTTTGTGGCGCAGATGCACCGAAAAGGTGTGTACAGCGGAAACGTCGTTATCGTTTCTCCCACGGATTCAGCGCAGATCGCTGTACTGAATGCACAACAGGGGCGTTACAATTTGTATCTGCGCGGCATGGAAAACGACAAACCGGTCAGCATACGGCGTGAGATCGACGTGATCAGCCGCAGCATCAATCCGTATCAGGATTTCGATGCGTTTTTAGCGCTGGCCGAGAATCCGGACTTTCATGTCATCATTTCCAATACTACGGAAGCCGGCATTGAATATGTGGCAGACAACAGTTTTTTGGACCGGCCGGCACACGCTTTCCCGGCAAAGCTGACACAGCTGCTTTATGCACGCTACCGGCTGCAGCTGCCCGGATTCATCATCCTGGCGTGCGAGCTGGTCGACAAAAACGGTGAACGCCTGCAGCAATGTGTGTTACAGTATGCAAAGCAATGGGCACTGCCTGATGCTTTTTGCGACTGGGTAACAAATAGCAACCACTTTTGCAATACGCTCGTGGACCGGATCGTGTCCGGCTATCCGCGTGAAGAAGCAGAGACGATGCTGCAAGAGATCGGCTGGAAGGACCGGCTGCTGGACACAGCCGAGCTTTACGCTTTATGGGCGATCGAAGGCGATTATGAAAAGGAATTCCCGCTTAAGGCCGCCGGCATAAATGTGCAGTGGTGCGATGATGTTTCTGTTTTCAAAAAAAGAAAAGTGCGCATTTTAAACGGTTTACATACAGCAATGGTTTTCCCTGCGCTGATGTGCGGCCTGCAGACGGTAGGCGAGTGCATGGAAGACTGTCTCTTATACACATCTGACGCTGCCGAC
>URDW01000052.1 GCA_900546735.1 uncultured Oscillospiraceae bacterium | reverse complement strand
GAGATCGCTCAGTGTCTCGTGGGCTCGGAGATGTGTATAAGAGACAGGAGCTGCTTTTGTGGTATTTATCGGCGGCAAAGCCGCCACAGAGAGGGGGCAAATTAATACTGCACCAGGTAACGCTCGATCTCCCATTCGGAAACGCTCATTCTGTAAGCATCCCATTCCGCTTTCTTACCGGCAATGTAATTGGTGTAAACGTGGTCGCCCAGCGTCTCACGGATGAACGGATCGGCCTCGGCGGCTGCGATCGCCTCTTCCAGGCTGCCGGGCAGGCAGTCGATGTTCTCTTTGGCAAGGTCGGCAGCCGACAGATCGAAGATGTTGTAATCCACCGGCGCTACCGGCTTCAGGCCGCGCTTGATGCCGTCCAGGCCGGCGGCCAGGCACAGCGCCATTTCCAGATACGGGTTGCAGGTCGGGTCGGGAGAGCGCAGTTCAATACGCGTACCCTTGCCTCTGGAAGCCGGAATACGCACAAGGCTTGAACGGTTGGAAGCAGACCATGCGATATAGGTGGGCGCTTCATAGCCGGGCACAAGGCGCTTGTAGGAGTTGACGGTCGGGTTCGCAAATGCCGTAATGCCCTTTACATGTTCCATGACGCCGGCGATAAAGCTGTAAGCCACTTTGCTCAGGCCGAGTTCATCATTCGGGTCGTCAAACGCGTTGGAGCCGTCTTGAATATTGGAAAGGCTCATGTTGGTGTGCATACCGGAGCCGTTGATGCCGGCGACCGGTTTCGGCATAAATGTGGCGTGCAGGCCGTGCTTTTGTGCGTAGGTCTTTACAACGTGCTTAAATGTCATAACGTTGTCAGCCGTTTTCACGACCTCGTCAAATTTAAAGTCGATCTCGTGCTGGCTGGCAGCGACCTCGTGGTGCGAAGCCTCGATGGTGTAGTCCATATCCTCCAGCGCAAGGCAGATGTCACGGCGGCAGTTTTCACCGCGGTCGATCGGGTTCAGCTCAAAATAGCCGCCCTCGTCGCTCATGTCAACGGTCGGTCTGCCCTCGTCGTCCAATTTGAAAAGGAAGAATTCGCATTCCGGACCGACGTTGAAGTAGTAGCCCATGTTCTCGGCTTCTTTGACCACTTTTTTCAGCACGTTTCTGGGGTCGCCCATAAACGGCGTTGCATTGTCGGCCAGGTACACATCGCAGATGAGACGGGCCGTCTGCGCGTTTTGGTGCTTTCTCCACGGGAAAATAGCCCAGGAATCATAGTCCGGATGCAGGTACATGTCGGATTCATTAATGCGCACAAAGCCCTCGATCGAAGAACCGTCAAACATGCACTCGTTGTTCAGCGCCTTTTCCAACTGGCTTCTGGTGATGGCCACGTTTTTCATAATACCGAACACGTCAGTAAATTGCAGCCGGATAAATTCAACGCTTTTTTCCTGTGCGTCCTTCAGGATCTCTTCTTTCGTGTACTTACTCATCGCAAATACTCCTCTCAAAAAATTTCAGATTAAAAAGAAAAAGGGCGCTCCTATACCAAATAGGAACGCCTTTGTTCTCATTACATCTACATTATATACCAAAGCTGCAATTTGTCAACGCCCTGCCGCCAATTTTGTGCAACTGAAAAACGAAGCGGCACAAAAGCGCCGGCGTTTTTGTGCAATTTATACACACGCCGCTCAAGAGATGTCTAAAAACTCGTCGGATATCGTACTGCCGGCCAATTCCGTAAAGTACGCCACACTGAGGTCGTCCACCACATGCGCGCCGGCCAGTTCATCTGTATACTCGGAAAGCTTATACACGGCAAAATGGTAGGCGCCGTTTTCCCTGTAGTAGTGACAGACCGTTGGGCACAGCTGTGCGGAAGTGATAGAAATTTCCCCGTTTTTGCGCGCAATGGTGATCTCGGCCATGCCGCCCAAAAGCTGATTGCGGTTGGTCTGGTGCGAAATAAAGTTGCCGATCGAATAGTACACCAGCGTACGGTTGCCGCTCTCCTCGTCGGTCACCCACTCCACCGGTTCCAGCACATGCGGATGCGTGCCGATCACAATATCCACACCGAGCGAACAGAAAAGCTGCGCATATTCGCGCTGATAATCTGAAACACTCATAGAGTTTTCCGTGCCCCAGTGCGGAAACGCAATGATGACGTCGGCTTTTTCCTTAGCCGCTTCCACGTCCTTGCGGATCTTGTCTTTGTCCATCATATTGACGACCCAGGGCTTGTCGTCCGGCAGCGGGATGCCGTTTGTGCCATAGGTATAATTCAGCAGTGCAAACACAATGCCGTTTTTCTCATAATAAGTAACCGTGTCGTACGCCTGCTGGCTGGCATTGGTGCCGACATGCACCACCTCGGGATGTTCGTCAAAAAACGCGATTTCCTGTTCTATCCCCTCTGTGCCCATGTCAAGCGAGTGGTTCGTAGCACAGGTGAACACGTCAAAGCCGGCGTTGATGGCAGCCTCGCCGATCTCCCACGGGGAATTGAAAAGCGGATAGCCGCTGTAATCGAATGCAGAGCCGCCGAGGATCGTTTCCTGATTGATGACAGCTATGTCGGCAGGCTCAATATACTGTTTAAAATCAGCATATAGCGCATCGTAGTTGTAGCTGCCGTCGCTCTGGCGGCCGGAATCGATCAATGTGTTATGGATCAAATTGTCGCCGACTGCGATCAGCGATACCGTGGCATCCTGCTCAGCCGGGTCGGTAGACGACACCTCCGGCGCAGCACTGGCAGACGGCGGCGCAGAAGTTGCCTCTTTCTGCGGGGCAACGCGGCCGTAAATAGCCAGCCCGGAAAGGACCAGCACGGCGCACAGCACCGGGATCACAGCCGAAAGGATTTTCTTTTTACGGTTCATGGCTTTCCTCCGAAAATATCAAATGAGCCTGTCTTTGGCAGCGTCCAGCTGCATGAAAATATGGCCGATGTTGCCGTCGCCCGCAAACTTTGTGCAGTCAAAAAAGTTTTCGCGCGACGAGACCCAGCAAAGCTCGTTTTCCTCGCCTGCCACTCGGACCGATCCGTGCAGGCGGCCGGCATACACCTCGACCCGGCAGCCCTCTACATAATATGTATAGTCCATCAAATGGAAGAGATGTATTTTTTCTTTAGGAATGGATGTTTCCTCGCGCAGTTCACGGTAAGCGGCCTGCAAGCCGGTCTCCCCGCGCTCTGCCTTACCGCCGACGAAATTTAAAAGCCCTTTATAAGGCGGCTTTCTGCGCCGGCACATCAAAATCTGCCCGCCGGTTTCGTTCAGCACGACAATTACATTATAAACGCGCATAACATGCCCCTTTCAAAACAAAGCGGCATTAGAACGACTCGACCGGCTCGCCCCGCAAAATGTGCTGTGCATTTTTTTGCAGGTGCTGAACGGCGGACGCGCCAAACGCCTTTTCCACCGCCGCAAGGCCGGCACCATATTCCGGCGGCCGGCTGTCCATGTTATGGCAGTCCGACCCGATCACATGCACGAGCCCGCGGTCAAACAGTTTGAAAAGCTTTTTGCGCCATCCGCGCGGCAAATCAGCAAAAGACGATATATTGACCTGGGCCGCACAGCCCATCTGCACCAGCTCTTCCAGCAGACCCGGATCGCGCAGCAGCGTTTCATACCGCTCAATGTGTGCCAAAAGCGGCCGTACGCCGAAATCATAATAAAGATTTTCCAGCCTTTCCAGCGTATGGTCGGAAAACGTTTCTGAAAAACTGTGCTCGGTCAGCATATAATCGCCGCCGGCGATCTTCAGTGCATCCAGACTGCCGTAGCTGAGCAGATAGTCAGACACATAGACCTCGGCCGCCGCATAAAGCACCGGCGCCTGTGCCGGAAGCACGCTGCAAAGCCGGTTGTAGGCGTTGTCGCGCTTTGTCAAAAAATCAGACAGCGAAATGCTGTCTGAATAATAGTGCGGCGTACATACGACCGTCTCCACGCCCTGACGGCGCAGAGCCTCCAGCATAGCCAGGCTTGTCTCTACATTCTGCGCCCCGTCGTCGATGCCGGGCAGAACATGGCAGTGCATTTCCGTCAAAAGATAATTGCCCATGTTTTATCGCCTCTTATCTTTGGAAGAGTAGCCATAACCGTAACCATAGCCATAATCCGAATAAGAATAACGGTACGCCTTGCGGCCATAGCGCGA
Organism: uncultured Oscillospiraceae bacterium; assembly: GCA_900546735.1. Classification (GTDB taxonomy): domain Bacteria; phylum Bacillota; class Clostridia; order Oscillospirales; family Acutalibacteraceae; genus Scybalenecus; species Scybalenecus merdavium. The sequence goes on along the minus strand of URDW01000052.1, from coordinate 8,980 downwards.
GGATTTAGCGTCAGGGTCGCTGAAATTCACGATAAAGCCCAAAATCTTCGCGTCAATAAACTGCAGCGCGGAAAGCGCACGCTCCACCTCCGGGTGTGTGGAAAGGTTCTGGCGCACGACCAGAATGACGCCGTCTGACTTTTTGATGACCGGCAGTGCATCGGACACCAGGTTGATGGGCGGCGTGTCGATGATGATGTAGTCATACATCATCTCCGCCTCGTCGATAAAACGGCTCATCGGGTCGCTGCCGAGGATCTCAGACGGGTTCGGCGGAATGGAGCCGGAACAAATAACGTACAGATTGCTGTACTGCGTTTTGTGCGTTACACTGTTGACGCGAACATTTTCGCCGCGCTGTACCGAAGCGCCCAGGTAATTGGTAAGTCCCGGCGAGTTCGGCAGGGAAAAGTACTGGTGGACTTTTGGCTTGCGCAGATCGCCGTCGATCAGCAAAACACGCTGGCCGGCCTGCGCAAATGAGATGGCCAGATTGATCGTTGTGGTCGTTTTGCCTTCGCTTGCCATGGAGCTGGTGACCACGATCGTTTTGCAGCCCTCTTTCATGACAGAAAACGCGATATTGGTGCGGATGCTTTTGTACGCCTCTTCAATGCGGAACTTCAGCGAAGGGTCGATATTCAGATCCTGAACGATCGCACGCGAAGGCGTGCTGTTTCGGGTTTCTTTTGCCATTACTCTTCCTCCTTTGCAGCGGCCGACTGACGGCGCCTGGTTTTATTCTTTTTGGAGGTGCGTGTCTTCCCCTCAAAATCCGGGATCGCGCCCAGTACGGGAACGTTGTAGCGCGCAGAGAGATCTTCGCCGGATTTAACGCGCACATCGAGCAGGTCGCGCAAAAAGACGTAGGCACAGGCAAGAACCATACCGGCTGCTGCGCCGATCGCACATTTCAGCGGATAATTGAGACTTTCCGCCGCGCCGGCGACTACAGGCGCATCAACGACCTGAAGCAATACTTCCTGTTCGTTCGACTCTTCAATAAAATCCGGTATCACCTGAGAAAGGTCGTCGGCCATCTCGTAAGAAAGCTGGCTGCTGGTCGTTGTGACCGAAACGGTGAACAGCGCCGTATCTTCGGTCGCCTCCATCGCCATAGCGCCCTTCACAAATGCCGCGCTGTAATCACTGCCCAAACGGTCGTTCAGGCTGTTCGCTGCCCGGGTACAAAAATTGTTGGTGTCGAGCAGCGCAAGGTAAGTTGTGATCATACGGATCGCATAATCCATTTTACTAGTATTGCTGATCGGAATGATGACCGAACCTTCCTCTGTATTCGCCGTGCGTTCCTCTTCCGGCACATAAGCGTAAAATTCGACCGATGAGGTGTAGGTCAGCGTTGTGAAATTGGCCGTGTAAAAGTAAGCAGCAACCGCGCCAATAAGTCCAATCAAAACGATCAGTTTCCATCTTTTCAGAAAAAGCTGTATGGTCTTTTTAATATTCTCATCCATTAGTATTCCATCACCCAAACTCTTCTACTATTTTTTTCTCCTTATAAAATGCCAAAAACAATACTTTTATTTTACTTGAAACTATTTTTTTTGTCAATACGCATTGACAACTGTAAGAAAATAAAGGATAATAATATATATTTTACATTTTGTGCAGTATCGTCATATTAAATGGCCGATTTGGCATGTGCGGCGTGCTGTTATAGCGGGAGAACTTTATGAATCAAGCCAAAATTTTTTCCATGCCCCTTTGGGGTCCCTATTCAAAAAAATACATGGGCATCACACGCATAATAGACAAAAAGCCCGAAACCGGTGCACGTTTTGACGTATCTGTTCACCCGACGATCTGGAACTCCAACTGCCCGGTGCCAAACGTGACCACACCGTCCGGCTACCACCCGTGGCGCTGCGCAAAAGACTACTCTTTTTACAGCTGCCGCCACGAGCTGATGTGGAAAGACCAGGTCACAGCCGACGTATCCTACAGCAAGCTGGGGGAGGAAAGCTACCTGATCCGCTGCGAAATGCAGAACAACACTTCCCTGGCGCAGAGCCTGGTGCTGAACGTGTTTGCGGCAATGGAACTGCCGGAAGCCGTACACACCGAAGCCGTGCTGCCCGAAAAATGCGACTTTATAAACGCCGTCGATTACACGGCATATGCCTACGCCGTCACCCGCCCATGGGATGAGCAGAACCCCGACGGCATGGAAAAGGGCGTGTTTTTAGACGGTGCTTTTACCGGACGCAAAGGACTTGGCGACCGTATAGACAACAAGCATGTGCACTTTTTGCATTTAAAGCCGTTCGGCTGCGAAAAGGGCGATAAAGTCACCTACCGTCTGCACCTGCAGCACGCCTATGCGCACCCGGTCGTGACGGTACGCTACAAAAGCGTTACGCACGAAAGCGCCCTGTTTACATACGGCGAAAAAGAGATTGCGTTCCCAGCCGTAAACGGATTCGGCACGGTTTCGTTTGACCTGGCCGATACAAACACACTGACCCTGACCGCCTGCGGCAAAGGCGGCGTGGAACTGGACTTTTTGGCCGTAACGGAAGCGGAAGACGCCCAGACTGTGCATGCCGAAACGATCGCTTACAATGTAAAACCGCAGGTTGAAACGACCGAAGTGCCCGGCGGCGGCCGGAAGATCGCCCTTTCTTACCCGGAATTTGACAGCACGTTTTACATCATGACGTTCGACAAGCGCACGCGCCAGCGCCACATCGACTCCGGCTGCCTGGAAGACGCACTCGTCAACCGCCTGTCAAACGGCGACCCGACCTACGACGACCTGCAGGAGACATTCTCCGGCTCCTTCAAACGCAAAAAGAGTGACGAAGGTTATTTCCACAACACCCTGATCCACTCCATTTTTATTGAACCCGGCGAAACGCAGGTGCAGTACATCGTTGTGTCCAAGGGCGAATGTGAAGCGAAAACCGCAGCGGAATATGAACGCATTTACCGCGCTGCCGAGCAAAACGCCGAAAAAACAGAGTTCAACGAAAGCGGCCGTCCTTACGAGCTGTCGGTCGGACTGCTCAAGGCCGCGCTTCTGACCAACGTGGTCTACCCCATCTACAAGCACGGTGAAAACGTGATCCACCACTGCCCCGGCAAACGCTGGGACTGCCTGTACACCTGGGACAGCGGCTTTATTGCGCTGGGCCTTTTGGAATGTTCAAAGGCGCTTTGCGAATATATATTAAACATGTACCTGAGTACGGCGGACAACCCGGACTACGCATTTTTGCACCACGGTTCGCCGGTGCCCGTACAGTTTTACCAATATCTGGAGCTGCTGCAGCGCACAAACGACAAGGCGCACCTGCTGGGTTACTATGACCGGGCTATGCTCTACTACCGTTTTCTGACGGGCAAAACGCACGGCTCTACGACCACAAAATTTCACAACGGCCTGACGACCACTTACGACTACTTTTACTCCACTTCCGGTATGGACGACTACCCGGCGCAGGTGGCCATGATCGCCAAAAAAGACGAAAAGCACACCTGCCCTGTGCTCTCTACCGCCCAGGCCATCCGCGTGGGCAAAATCATGCGCATGATCGCAAACGTGCTCGGCAAAACGGACGATGCCCGGGAGATCTCGCAGGACATCGAATTGTTCACAAGATCCCTGAATGAAAAAGCATGGGACGAAAAAAGCGGTTATTTTGCCTACACCGTTTATGACGACGAAAACAACCTGCAGGGCTTTTTGGAAACGCCGGAGGGCGAAAACTTAAGCAAAGGCATGGACGGCATCTACCCCCTGATCGCCGGTGCGGTGACCGGACAGCGGCGCGAAAAGCTGATCGCGCACCTGAAAAACCCGAAAGAAATGTGGTCGCGTGCCGGTATTTCCGCTGTGGACCAGAGCGCATCCTACTACATGGACAACGGCTACTGGAACGGCAACGTGTGGATGAGCCACCAGTGGTTCATCTGGAAAACGATGCTCGATTTGGGCGACACAGACTTTGCCTTTTCGATCGCTGACCGGGCGCTGAACATTTGGAAAGCCGAAACTGATTTTTCCTATTGTACCTATGAATGCTTCAATATTGCCACAGGGCGCGGCGGCTGGTTCCACAACTTCGGCGGCCTGTCGGCGCCGGTACTGGTTTGGGCCGACACTTATTACAAACCCGGCACCCTGTCCGCCGGCTTTGAAACATGGATCGACCGCCAGTGCATAAACGATGCCTGCAACGAAGCCGAAATCGACTTTACCTACTGCGGCGAAAACGACGGCTATGCGCTGCTGCTGACGCTCAGCGACAAGTACGAGTATACAGCCACATTGAACGGCGAACCGCTCGCATTTACCTGCCGCCGTCCCGGCGCGCTTGAATTTAAACTGGACAAAGCCGTGCGCGGCGGAAAAATCAAGGTCGTTGCCAATAGAAAGGAAGCTTAAACGCCTATGTCCACCAAAATCTGCGGCAAAAACAACAAACCGCTGAAGATTCAGTTTATTACAGACACACACTACTACTCCCGCTCACTCGGTGAAAGCGGCAGCGCCTACAAAAAGGCCGAGGCAAAAAGCCAAAAGGTCATCAAAGACAGCGACCTGGTGCTGAAGGCCGCGTTTGATATGCTTTGTGCCGACACTTCCACCGACATCGTGCTTTTGGGCGGCGACACCACACGCGACGGCGAGCTGGCCTCGCACGCGGAATTCATCGAAATGCTGCGTGATCTGAAAAAACGCGGCAAACGCGTATATGTCATCACCGCCACGCATGACTTTCGCGACGGCGGCGTAGCCAAGGGCTACACCGGCGACAAGGAAATTGAAGTGCCGGCCGCCAACCGCGAAGACCTTTGGGACATGTACTACGAATTCGGCCCGAACGAGGCGCTCTCGGTCCACCGCCAGTCCATGAGTTATGTGGTGCAGCTTTGCGACGGCTACCGGCTGTTTGCCTTAAACGACGACACGAACTTTAAACCCGAAGGCGAACGCGGCTCCGGCTTCAGCGACGACTGTATGCAATGGATCCTGGAGCAGCTCAAAGACGCACAGGCGCACGACCAGTATGTGATCGCCATGACACACCACCCGATGATCGCGCCCAGCCCGTTTTACGCGATCATCGGCAAGGGCGACATGCAGCGCAACCACGAGACCACGCGCGAGATTTTTGCAGACGCAGGTCTGAACTGTATGCTGACCGGCCACACGCACATTCACGACATTTCGGTGGTAACGAGCAAAGCCGGCAACGTGTTTTACGACATTGCCTGCGGCGCCGTGATCGGCTGCCCGCCGGCCATGCGCGACATCACCTTTGACCCGGCACATGAAGAGATCCGTGTGGAAACGCACCTGCTCACCGACGTACCCGGCCTAGATACGAACGGCAAGCCGTTTGACGAGTACATGAAAGGCTTTTTCTTTGGCAACATTGCCGAGATGCTGAACGCCGCCGCGACCGACATTGACCGCTTTTCCAAAATGACCGACGCCTTTTCCGTGCCGGGCGAAAAAGTAAAAAAATTCGGCTGGATCATCAAGCCGGCCGCCAAGTTCTTAAACTGGCTGACGGTCGGCAGAATGTGGAAGCTTTGCAAAAAAGAGAGCGGCGTCAAAAAAGAAGAGATCGTAAACATCAAAGACCGCAAGGTCGTAGATTTTATTCTGGAACTGATCCAAAACCTGTACTGCGGCGACTCGCCGTATACGCCGGACACGCCGGAATACAGAATCACCTGCGGCGTCTTAAACATTCTGGACAGCTTTTTAAACACGATCCACCTGAACATCGGCAAATTTTTAAAAGGCGCCGACAGCGTGCGCGGCCTTGTGGAGCCGCTGCTTTATAACCCCGGCCCATGCGACGCCAATGCTGTGCTCAAAATGGACCCTGCGCCGGATGAAAACAACCATTCACGGCCCGACACGGTGCGCCCAAGCAAAAAAGGGCCGCTGGTGCTTAGCCTGCTGATACTGGCTGTTTTACTGGTCGCAGTAGTTGTTCTCGGCGTTTTGGGGCTGATCATTTGGGGCGTCGCAGCTTTGATCCAGGCAGCAATCGCCGCGCAAATTGCGGGATTATGCATATAAATTCAAAAGAAAACGAGAAGGAGAAACATTATGGCAAAAAAACTAACAGACATCGACAACATGGCGGAAGAAAAAGGCTCCGGCATCAAAACGCTTTGGCAATTTGTCAAATTCATTGTGGTAAGCCTTTTGGCCTGCATCGTACAGTTTGCACTGGTCAACCTGATTCCGCTGATCCCGCAGGTCAAGGAAATGTACAACGAAGCATTTCACTGGTTTGTGTTTGACTACCCGGTAGAGGACGGCGGCCTCGGCTACTTTATTGCATTCAACGTAGCGAACGTAGCGGCACAGATCGTCGCATTTTTCGTCAACAAAGAAAAAACGTTCAACTCCGGCGCAAACATTGCCGTAGCGCTGCCGATCTACATCATCTTCACACTGGCGCTGATCTGCTTCTCGGCCTGGCTTTCGCCGACACTCTACGGCGCATTCCTGCGTCTTGGCGCAAACGACGCCATTTCCAGAAACGTGGCGACCGCGATTTGTTCGGCCATTCAATTTTTCCTGTATTTCCCGGTCGACAAACTGCTGTTCAAAAAGCCGAAAGAGAAAAAGGAAAACGCTTAAAAGCACACATCAAAAGGGAACACAGCAAATTGCTGCGTTCCCCTTTTTTTATACTAAATTTTATGCTTTAAAGATATATGTAAAACCGTGTTATTTTTTCAAAAAACTGCATTCTATTTTCAAAACATCTGCCTGCCTGTACACTTGTTGCTGATTGACAAAAGTTGACAAATATTGTAATATAATTAATACTCACATAATTTGGGATGGTGGAAAATTTGATAACGATGGCGATTTGTGACGACAACGAAACGTATGCCCGTCAAATGGCCGAGACAGCCGGTGCAGTATTGAAAAATATATTCGCACAGTCTCAGACTTTAACTTTTTTCTCAGCAAAAGCCCTGTTTCAGGCACTGAAAGCGCAAGAAATTGACATTCTTCTTTTGGACATTGAGCTGAAGGACGCAAGCGGCATTGATGTGGCCAAGGTCCTGACCAGCCATTTCCCTGCGCTGCAGATCATCTATATCACCGCGCACGTTGAGTTTGCAAAAGAGATCTGCATGACAAAATTTCAAAGCTTTATTGTAAAACCGGTCAGCGAAGAACAGCTGCGCTTCACACTCAAAAACGCTGTACAGGAGATTTTGAAAGCGCGCACATCCTGCATTTATATCCTGCACGCAGGTACGATCAAAACGGTCAACACGAACGAAATATTTTACTGCGAAAGCCAAAAACGCATGGTCTACTTTTACACGCTGAGCGGGCGGGAATGCGCCTATATGAAGATCAGCGAGCTGCAGGAAAAGCTGCCGGAGAATTTCTGCCGTGTGCACAAAAGCTACATTGTGAATTTTGACTATGTAGCGCACCTGTCTGCGAAAGAGATTCACCTGGAAAACGGCGTCTGTGTGCCGATCCCACAGAAAAAATACACGCAGATCCGCAGCAGCTACCTGGAATATCTTTCCAACAGCAGGAGTAGAAAAAATGCCCAATTCTCAGATTTTGAATAATATGCTACCGGCAGCTATTGATGCAACTTACAACAATGTACTGAAAAGCGCCGGCGAAAGTGCTTACGCGCTTGTGATTCTGCTGGATTTTCTGCACGGCATTGCCTTTTTCATGTACTTTACGCTTGTGCTCACCCCGCGCTGGCCGAAAAAATACAACACGCTTTTTGTAGTGCTGTCCTCTGCGCTGCTCTACACGCTGCCGACCTACCTGAGCGGCGCGCAAAATCTTATCGTCGCCGACTTGCCGTTTTCCCTGCGCATCTCCTTTTTCACAACAGGCCTGCTTTGTTTCGTATGTGTGCTATTTCTTTTTAAAGACAGTTTCTTAAAAAAACTGCTGCATCTTTTGATCCAGTTTTTGATCTTCATCACCTGCGATGTTGTGGGCAGCGTCATTGTCATGGCCGGTATCTTACCGGAAGCAACGTCACCCTACGACATGACGCCCACCGCCTACATTCTGGCCAAATTCTTTTTTGCGATTGCTGCCTTTGCGGCCAGCAGCTGTATCGGCTTTTTGTTCCGGCGCCAACAGTTTCCGATCCGGCCGCGCCATTTGGCTGTGCTGGCTATTTTTGTAACGCTGGAAACGCTGATGCTGTATAACACCGTTTATGTACAGCACGGCCAGTTTAATGAAAACTACTTTGTCTGGCTGCTGATCGAAGTGCTTTTATGCATTATAGCAGATACCATGGTGCTGCACATGCTGAAAACAGCCGCTGAAAAAGAAGATTTGGAAAAACAGATGACGATTTCCCAGCTGCAAAGCGTGCACACCAAACAGATGGAAGAAGACAACGCCCAGCTTCGCATGCTGCGCCACGATGTTAAAAACACACTGGCCACAGCCGAACTGTTGCTGCAAAAAGGCAATGTGCAGCAGGCCAAAGAATTTTTACACGGCTTTCACACCGATATTGACCGGGAAAGCCAAAGCTTTTACTGTCAAAACCCCGTGACCAACTCTGTTTTGCTGATCAAAGCACAGGAGGCGAAAAAAGCCGGATTCCTGCTGCGGGCTGACGTGTTCTGCCCAAGCGAAATTGCCGTTGATTCGGTAGACCTCTGCTCTATTTTTTCCAATCTGCTCGACAATGCGATCGATCACGCCGACCCGGAAAAGGACAGGGTCATCTATATCAGTGCATGGCAAAACAAAGCAGATTATATTATCCGCTGCAAAAACAGCCTTTCGCCGGGCAAGCCGGCACACAACCGCCGCGGCAAAAAGAACCAGGGGCTGGGGCTCGGCATTTTGAAAAAAACCGTCAAAAAATATGACGGCTCTGTAGATGTTCAAAAGGATGAAAACTTCACGATCACCCTGCTGTTAAACTGTCTCTTATACACATCTCCGAGCCCACGAGACACTGAGCGATCT
>URDW01000051.1 GCA_900546735.1 uncultured Oscillospiraceae bacterium | reverse complement strand
TATTAAGTCGTCGGCAGCGTCAGATGTGTATAAGAGACAGGCCAACGGTCATGAAGAACCGTTTGACCTGAAGTATATCGGCATCGGCAACGAAAACTGGGGAGAAGTCTACTGGCGCAATTTTGACGCTATTTATCAGGTCATTCATGAAAGATATCCTGATTTGATCATCATCACTTCTGCCGGCACATCGCTCGAGGGCGATGCGTACGACGAGGCGTGGCGTGTTGCACCGCGCGACTATCCGGACACGGTCGTGGACGAACATTATTATACTTACGACGGCTATCTGTTTGAACACACGGACCGCTATGATGATTTTGACCGAAACGGTCCCAAGGTGTTTGTCGGCGAATATGCCGCAACGCCCAAGAGCGTCGGCACCATTGAAACCAAAAGCAATATCTTTGGGGCGGTGGAAGAAGCACAGTACATGGCCGCCGGACTGGAACGCAACAGCGACGTGGTGGCCATGGCCTCCTATGCGCCCACGTTCGCCAAGATCAATTCCCAGTGCTGGAACGTCAACATGCTTTGGTTCGACTCACAGTCGGTCGTCTACACGCCAAGCTATTATGTGCAGATGCTCTATTCCAACAACACCGGCACAAAGCAGGTGGATGCGGATTTTGAAATCGCTACAGGCAAGGCCGGCGAATATGTGCGCCAAAACGTGACGGTGGATGAGGAAAACGAAGTCCTTTACGTTAAGCTGGTCAATTCCACCGGGGAAGATCAGACGGTTACCGTGGATGCCGCCGATTTCGGTGCGGTCAATCTGGTGTCTGACCTGCATTTTGGCAACAAATTCAAGTCGGCGGCCAATGAGCTGGACAAAACATACATTGCGCCGTCCGAATCTGTGCCGGAAGTGCAGGACGGGCAGTTCGATGTGCAGATGGAAGGCTACAGTGTGCATGTCATCCGCATTGCCTACGGCGCAAACGACGGCAGCGGCCTTTATACACTGCCGAACTTTGTGCCGGCCGAGGTGCAGCGTTATACGCCGGTCGCCGTCAAGGTGGCGGTGCCGTGTACGGCCGCTGTGATCGTGCTGGTCATTTTGGCGCTTGTGTGGCTCCCGAAATTTGTGAAAAAGCAGCGCGCAAAAAAAGCGCAGGCACCGGCTGAAAATCAATAATCGCCAAACCTATACGCGCGCAAATAAAAGATGGTATTGACATTTTTATTTGGGCGTTGTTATAATGAAACTGTACCGGCAGATAATAGCGAGGGGGCTGTTTTATGGAATTCGATAAAAGCGTACTTTTTAACATCAGTTACGGGCTTTATGTGCTGACTACGCAGTTCGGCAAGGAAGACAATGGCTGCATCATCAACACGCTCAGCCAAATCACAGACACGCCGGTCGTTGTGTCTGTTAATGTCAACAAAAGAAATTACACGGCCGAATTGATTTCCAAGTCTAAAAAGTTCAACGTCTCCATGCTCAGCACCGACGCCGGTTTTGACATGTTTCAGCATTTTGGCTTCCAAAGCGGGCGTGATGTGGACAAATTCGCCGACTTTGAGGATGTTTACCGCAGCCAAAACGGCGTTTATTTTGTCAACCGCGGCACCAACGCTTTCATCAGCGCTGAGGTGGACGACATCATTGACTTCGACACACATCTGATGTTCGTTGGCCATGTGACAGATGGCGGCCGCCTTTCAAACCGCGAAAGCATGACCTATACCTATTATCAGAACAATGTAAAACCCAAAAAGAAGCCGGCTGACGAGGGTGCATATGTCTGCACCGTCTGCGGCTATGTGCACGAGGGCGGCAAGCCGCCGGCAGATTTCATCTGCCCGGTCTGCAAGCACGGTGCATCCTACTTTGTAAAAATGGATTCTTAAAACGAATACGGCGGCATGATCGGCAGTTTCTGCCGGCCGCCGTTTTTTATGAGCAAAATGAGGTGTATTATGGCGTTAATCTACATAGTGGAAGATGACAATTCCATCCGCGACCTGGAAAGCTACGCTTTGCAGAATATCAATTACGAGGTGTGCGGCTTTGAAAAAGGAGCCGAGCTTTACCCGGCGCTTGAGGCGCGCATGCCGGATCTGATCATTTTAGATATTATGCTGCCGGAGGAAGACGGCATTTCCATTTTAAAGCGTCTGCGCAAAAACACGGCCACGGTCGCGTTGCCGATCATGGTCGTTACGGCGAAGGATACCGAGATGGACGCGGTGCGTGCGCTCGACAACGGTGCCGACGACTATGTGACCAAGCCGTTTGGCGTAATGGAATTTTTGTCGCGCGTCAAGGCGCTGCTGCGCCGCAGCGAGGGCAAAACAAGCGCGCACAAGTGGGTCTATGACCAGCTGGTGCTCGACGATGAAAAGCACCGCGTTACGGTGGACGGCGAAAACGTGGAACTGACGTTTAAAGAATATGAACTGCTGAAATACCTGCTGATCAATAAGGGCATCGTGCTTTCGCGCGACAAGATCATGGACACGATCTGGGGCTACAATTTTGAGAGCGAGAGCCGCACGGTAGACGCGCACATCCAGACTCTGCGCAAAAAGCTCGGCAAAATGGGCAGCGCGATCATCACGGTGCGCAATGTCGGCTACAAATTGGGTGAGTGACGTATGCGCAGAAAAATTTTTGTAAAAGAGTGCCTGCTTTCTTTGGGCTTTACGGTGCTGTGTTTTGTGATTGGGCTTTTGATCCCGCTCAGTCAGGGCGAACCGCTAAACGGTGCATTCTTTTTTAAGTGGGGCGTGGCGCTTGCGCTTGTGCTGGCGCTCAGCGTGCTCGTCTCGCATTTCTCCGCCGGGCGCATCACGGCGGAAGTCGCCCGGCAGATCAACGACTTGGGTAAAAATCTGGATGCGGTGGACAAGGGCAAGATCGACGCCGAGTTTGTGCCGTTTGTGGATGCGCTTGTCAGCTACAAGCAGCAGCTGGCGCGTGTCGATAAGCTGAAAAAACAATTCACAGCCAATGTGTCGCACGAGCTGAAAACGCCCATGACCTCGATCAGCGGCTACGCCGAAATGCTGGAAAACGGCATTGTAAAGGCGGACGATGTGCAGAAGATCGGCCATGTGATCCACAAAGAGGCCAAGCGCCTGATCAATATTTCCAACGATATTATCCAGCTTTCACAGCTGGAGGACGGCGACGAAACGCGCCACTATGAGCGTGTGGATCTTTACGATATTGCCAGTGACTGTGTCAGTTCCATTGCGTTTCATGCCGAGAAAAAGGGCAGCGAGATCCTTTTTGAGGGCGAGCATGTTTACATAAACGGCAACAAGGGCCTGCTTGCAGAGCTGGTATATAATTTGGTGGATAACGCCGTGCGTTACAATAAGCCGGACGGCAAAGTTTGGGTCAGCGTGCATGCACAAAACGGCAAAGCCGTTTTGCGCGTAAAGGACAATGGCATCGGCATACCTGAAAAGTATCAGGAACGCATTTTTGAACGCTTTTTCCGCGTGGACAAAAGCCGCTCCAAAGAGACGGGCGGCACCGGCCTTGGTCTGGCCATCGTCAAACATATCGTGCTGTACCACAATGCCGAGATCTCGATCGATTCGGAACTGGGCAAAGGCACCACGTTCACAACGGTGTTCGACATGCTGAATGCCTAAGTGTACTTGGGGTTTTACAAATGAAACTTGTACTTACACAAATGCTCGAGCTTTGCGGCGTTTATGTCGTCCTGGCCGGGCTGATCGTGCTGCTGCTTTTTGCAGCGGAGAAAATTTTAAAGCGCCGAACCGGCAAAGCGCCGCGCCGGCTTTCTTTGACCTGGCCGAAACGCCTTGCCGTTTCGGCGTTTTCGGCTTATTTGCTTTTGCTGGTCTATCTTACCTTGCGCAGCGGTGCAGGCGGTATAAACCTGGTGCCGTTTCGCGGTTTGGAATGGCCGCTTTCTATGATGCAGCAATACAGCATATTCGGCAACATTTTCCTGTTTGTGCCGTTTGGGCTGCTGTTCAATACGGTTTTTGTCAAAAGCTTTTGGCGGCCGGCCTGTTTCTCGCTGCTGCTCAGCGTATGTATTGAGGTCATTCAAATTTTTGTCGGCCGCACCTGCGACATCAACGATGTGATTTTTAACACACTCGGCGGCCTGGTCGGCATTGCACTGTATTATGGTTTTGTGTGTCTGTACAGGTGTGTGCGGCGCAAAAAGCGAAAAGCGTAGTACATCCATATTTAGGAGCGGTTGAAAAATGAATAAGGTAAAAATCACTGTACTGAAAACAACGCTCGACAAAGAGCTGGCCGAAACATACGGCATACCCGGCCTTGGCCCCTGCCCGATGCTGCGCGCCGGGCAGGTGTTTTACGCCGATTACGCGAAACCCGCCGGTCTTTGCGACGAGGCGTGGAAAGCCATTTACCAGTATGTGTTTGCGCTGGCGCATGGTGCCGGCAGGGACGGCGGCCTTTTTTACTACGGCGACTGGATCAAAACGCCCGGCGTAGCCATCTGCAGCTGCAACGACGGCCTGCGCCCCGTGATTTTTAAACTGGAAGCGACAAACGAACCGGCGGCCATTGATTACACGCCCGTTGACCGTTCGGCGGATCAAGCGTAAATTACATAAATGAAAAAGCCGCGGCATCTGCGATGCCGTGGTTTTTGTGCAGATGGCGCTTAAAAATAGCGTAGACTTTGCATGGCGCAGATGCTATACTGAAACCGAACAGGCGGTTTTGGCCGCAATACAGGAGGGAGCACTGTGGAAAAGACTGTACTTTTTAACATTATACTGTCCGTCTGTGTGATCGTGCTGAGTCAGATCTGTTCGTTTTGGATCCTTTTTCGCGCGTTCGACTGCAGCGGCGTTACCTTTCGCGAAATACTGCAAAACCCTGATCTGCGCAGCTATTCAGGCAGCCGGCACGCCGGCCGCTGGCGTTATCGAATGCTGCAAAGTTATCTTTCGGAAAGGGCCGATTCGCCGGATGTGCTTCGCGGCTGGCTGCGGCTGTACCGCTTTGCTTCGCTGCCCAGTGTGCTGGCTTCGCTGCTTCTGATTTTGGGCCTGTCCCTGGGCGCTGGTGCAGCGCGGTATATTCTGCTCGGAAATATCGTTTCGCTTTTGGCTGCCGCCGCGCTCGGTGCCGCTGCAAAAGTTTATCAAAACAGTCATCCGCTCACACCGCTGCAACAGGAAAAACTCCACACCAAGCGCCGGCGCGACAAAGCGGCGGACCCACACCGCACGCGTAACTTTGTGGTCCTTGCCGCGGTCAATGTGCTATTTGTCGGGATTTTTGTGTTTATGCTGCTGGGCATCGGCAGCGTCATCTCGCAGCGCATAGTGCCCCAGACACAAACGCCCTCTGCCTCGCAGGCCGAACAGGCGCCGGCCGTCGATTATCAGACGGTCAGTGCTGCTTTGCAGCAAGCCGGGTTTGAAACGGCCAATGTGCCGACAACGTACTGGCAGATCGATGAAGAAAAACTGCAATACGTTGCCGCCGGGCTAAAGGGTGAAACCAAATTTGAGTATTATGCGTATACAAACGGCGAAAGCACAGATTTAGTTTACAATCAAATCGTCTACGACATTGCGCCGGAAATCATAGATGAACATGAAGAAGATGCTTATGAGACAGCACTTTCCGGCGGTGGTGAAATGTTTGCCATCACGCAGGCAGACGTGTATACGGTAGTGCTTTACCGCGGCGATACGGTCGTTTACGCCTATGCACCGCAGGATCCTACCGAAATACAAGACCTTTTGGTGCAGCTGGGGTATCTGCAGACTTGACCATATAATGCACATTTGCCGGGAGGGGAGACCCTGCCGGTTTTTGTTTTTTTGTGTTGTGTACAAAATGCTTGACAAAACAGGTAGAATGCGTTAAACTCAAATTAGGAAGAATGCATTCAACCTTTATGAGGAGGGATAGTTATGGATACGCCAAAGGTATTTGAAAGTGAGTACCGCTTCTGCCTTGTCCTTTGGGCCAATGAACCGGTCAAAAGCACAGAACTCGTCAGGCTGTGCAAGCAGCAGCTCGGTTGGTCCAAGGGCACGACCTACACGGTCATCCGCCGTTTGGCCGAGCGCGGCGTGCTGAAAAACGAAAACGCTGTCGTCACCTCGCTCGTTTCCAAAGAAGATGTGCAGACTGCAGAAGTCGGCGAGCTGATGGAAAAACGTTTCGGCGGTTCTGTGCCGGCGTTTCTGGCGGCGTTCACCAAGCAGCAGGACTTAAGCGACGAGCAGCTGCAGGAGATCCTGCGCATCATTGAAGGGTAGGTGCAGCCATGGAACTGCATACGGTATTTTTGCATTTTGTCAACACTGCAGTGTCGGCCGGCTGGGTCGTTCTGGGTGTGCTGCTTCTGCGCCTGGTGCTCATGAAGGCGCCAAAATGGACACGCCTGCTTTTGTGGGCCGTTGTCGGGGCGCGCCTGGTTTTTCCGGTAAAGCTGCAAAGTGTTTTCAGCCTGATCCCCAGCAGCCGGACGATCGACACCTCGGTTTACACCGCTCGCCCTTATTTGGACACGGGCATTTCTGCGGTGGATGATCCGGCAAACGCCTATCTTGGTTCGCATTATTTTGAGGGCGTGACCGTGCCGAACGGCCTGTTTGAAAACATCCTGACTGTACTTGGCGTTCTTTGGCTGGTTGGCCTGTTTGTGCTTTTGGTGTATGCGGCCGTTAGTTATTTGCGGCTCAGGGCCAGCGTACGCACCGCCACCCGCCTGCAGGACAATGTGTTTGAAAGCGAGCAGGTCTCTTCACCGTTTATCCTGGGTATTTTCCGGGTGCGCATTTATCTGCCGTATGGCCTGTCTGAAAATGACCGAGCCTATGTGCTGGCACATGAGCAGGCGCACCTGAAACGGTGCGATCATCTGGTCAAGCCGCTTGCCTTTTTGGCTTTGTGCCTTTACTGGTTCCAGCCGCTTTTGTGGCTTGCTTATATTTTGCTTTGCCGCGATATGGAACTGGCGTGTGACGAAAAAGCCGTGCAGGCGATGGACCAGGACACGCGCCGTGCCTATTCGATGGCGCTTCTGCGCAACAGCGTGCGCCGCAGTTTTGCCGCCGCGTCGCCGTTGGCGTTTGGCGAAACCAGTATTAAAGAGCGCGTGAAATCGGTCATGCACTACAAAAAGCCGGCGGTCTGGGTCGTTGCCGGTGCGGTGGCGCTCTGTTGTGTGGCGGGGCTTGTGTTTGCGACCGATCCGCTCAGTATTTCTACGACGGCAGAATACGCGCACACTGAGATCGGAGCGCATACCTGGCAGTTTGAAACGCTGCAGATGGGCGGCCATGTGGTTGCCTGCAGTGCCTACCAGTCGCCGAATTATCCGCAGACACCGGTTCTGGATCTGACCTTGACGGCACAGGAAGATCAAATTACGATCGAAAATGCGTCCACCGGCGAGCAGTGGCCGCTTTCCTGCGAGGAGATCGCCCGCACGCCGGACGGCATTGATTACGAGATCACAGCGCCGGACGGCACGCGCAACCTGGTGCACACGGGTATCACAGAATATGCCGACGGCAGCCGGGAATACACACTGCCCCTGTCGATCGGCAGTTATGCGCTGCAGTTTTCGGCGCCGTTTACATCGGCCGATTTGCAGTTGCCGCAGACGGACAGTGAGCTGGTTTACACACTGAACGACAGCGCACGGTACCCGGTGCCGCCACAGCTGACGCTGTTGCCGGACGGGCAGACGTTCACGCTTTCTGCAGATGTATCGTCGTATCTGCCGGTTGGCACCTACAGCGTACAGGACGGTGTGCTCATTTTACAGACGCAGGAAACCGGCGGCGTGCAGAACGTGTACCGTTTTATCCTAACACAGGTGCACGGGCAGACGTATCTGGTATTTGACGGCGAAAATTCTTCACCGCTGCTGCCGCCCGGTGCAAGCGCCGGCAACGAAGCAGCGGCTGTACTGCCGGACGGTGCGGTGTTCAGCCCGGCCGGTTAAAAAATCAGAACGTAAAAACAAAACGACCCTTTGCAAAACCTTTTGGTCTGCAAAGGGTCGTTTTGTTGCTTATTTTACGGTCAAATCGGCAAACTGCAGTCGGATCATTTTTTGCAGGTCGCCGGGGGAAAGTTCCACCTGGTGGCCGATCTTGCCGGCGCTGAAAATGATGGTATCAAATTGTTTGGCGGTTTGGTCTACAAAGGTCGGAAACGTCTTTTTCATGCCGATCGGCGAACAGCCGCCGTGGATGTAGCCGGTCAGGCCCAGCAGTTCTTTCGACTTGATCATGGCAATACTTTTCTCGCCGGCGGCCGCAGCGGCTTTTTTTAGATCCAGCTCTTTTTCCACGGGAATGACAAACACATAGTTTTTGCCGCTTTTGCCTGCGGTCACCAGTGTTTTGAACACCTGGAGCGGGTCCTGCCCCATGGCGGCGGCCACGTCCGTGCCGCTGATCGCACCGGTGTTTTCATAGTCGTGGCTTTTGTAGCGGATCTTTTTGGCGTCCAAAAGGCGCATCACGTTCGTTTTGTTCTTGTCCATTTCTATCACCATAAAAAGGGGACGCACACGGCGCCCCCTCGTTTTTTATTTGTTGTCTTTTTTGTCGTTTTTCTTGTCCTTTTTATTGGAGGAAAAGATCTTGTTCAGGCCGTAGGTGATCAGCACGATGAACCCGAGCACCAGGAAGATACCGACCATGCCGATACCCATGACTGGCAGCGTGTCTTTCCAGGAGTCGGCGTTGATCGCAAGCAGGGTAGAGGCCATGGTGAAAATCGTAAGCAAACTGTTCATACTTGTACCTCCTTAAATCATGCCTTCTACAAGGGTCAGGATCAGGCCGCCTGCCACAACGGAGGCGATCTGGCCGGACACGTTAACGCTGATCGACTGCATCAGCAGGAAGTTCTGGTTGTCTTCTTTCAGGCCAAGCTGGTTAACAACACGGCCGCTCATCGGGAAAGCCGAGATACCGGCCGCACCGATCATTGGGTTGATCTTCTTGTCTTTCGGCAGGAAGATGTTGATGAGTTTTGCAAAGAAGACGCCGCCGACCGTGTCGAAGATGAATGCCACAAGGCCGAGTGCAAGGATCAGCAGGGTTTCGGGCTTCAGGAACTGCTCCGCTTCCATGTTGACGGCAACGGTGATACCAAGCAGGATCGTGATCAGGTTGGCCAGGGCGTTCTGTGCCGTGTCGGACAGGGAGTCGAGCACACCGCATTCACGGATCAGGTTACCGAACATCAGGAAACCGACCAGAGCGACCGATTTCGGCGCCACCATGCCGGCCACAGCCGTAACGATGATGGGGAAGAGGATCTTTGTGGTTTTGGAAACTTCGCCCGGGTGGTATTTCATGCGGATACGGCGCTCTTTCTTCGTCGTCGCCAGTTTGATGAACGGCGGCTGAATGATCGGCACCAGCGCCATATAGGAGTAAGCGGCCACCATGATCGGGCCAAGGTAGTCACTGCCCAGCGTGTTTGCAACGAAAATGGAAGTCGGGCCGTCCGCAGCGCCGATGATGGCGATGGAAGCCGCGTCCTTGATCTCAAAGAAAAAGCCGGCAATGAAGAATGTAAAGAAAATACCGAACTGTGCTGCTGCACCGAATAACATCAGCCAGGGGTTTTTGAGCAGCGGCCCAAAGTCGATCATGGCGCCGATGCCGATAAATAGCAACAATGGGAACAGTTCGTTTGCAATACCTGCGTCAAACAGGATGTTCAAAACGCCCTCTTCATCGCCCTGCGTAATGGCGCCGGACATCGGCAGGTTTGCCAAAATCGTACCGAAGCCCATGGGCAAAAGCAGCGTAGGTTCCATTTTGAAGCGGATCGCGAGAAAGATCAGAACACCGCCGATGACCCACATGACGGCCATTTTCCAGTCGATGTTGCCGAGGTTTGCGAATAAGTCAGCAAATGTGCTGAGAATGCTTGCGTCTAACATTTTGACCTCCGTTTTAGTAGATTGTTATAAGTAACATTTATATTATATATGAACTTTTTTTGAAGTCAACATTTTTTTGCCTGTTTGCGAAAGTTCAAATATAAACAAATTCTAAATTCTTGGGTCAGTTGGCGACAAATTTCGTCTGAAACATTTTGTCGATCGCCTGTTTCAGCATTTGGTTCTGCGGCAGCTGCAGCGCAAAGTCATTTTTTAAAATTTCTTCCGCCGCTTGCTTGGAGGCCAGCAGTGTCTCGGTGTCGCCCGCCATGTCGGCGATCTTCATCTGCGGCAGGCCGTTTTGGCGTTTTCCGAAAAAGTCGCCGGGGCCGCGCATTTTTAAGTCTACTTCGGCGATCTGAAAGCCACTTGTGTATGTCTTCATGGCGTGCAGCCTGTTTTTTGCCGCCTCACCCTTCGCGTCAGACACCAAAATACAGTAGGACTGCAGCTTGCCGCGCCCGACACGGCCGCGCAGCTGGTGCAGGGCGGAAAGGCCGAAGCGCTCGGCGTTTTCAATCAGCATGATCGTGGCGGCGGGCACGTCCACCCCGACTTCGATCACGGTGGTGGCTACCAGCACCTGCGTGCGTCCCTCGGCAAAGTCCAGCATGGCCTTTTCCTTGTCTTTGGCTTTCATCTTGCCGTGCAGCAGCCCGACCTGCAGCCCTGCAAGCGGCCCGGCGGCCAACTCGTTCGCATAGGCCGTTGCACTTTTCAGCCCGGCTTCTTCCTGCGTGGCTTCGTCCACCAGCGGGCAGACGATGTAGGCCTGCTCACCGCGCCGGCACGCCTGCTGTATAAACTTATAAATGCGCGCGTGGTAGGCGCTTGTTACTACGTCGGTGCGCACCGGAACGCGTCCGGGCGGCATTTCATCCAGCACGGAAATGTCCAGGTCGCCGAAGATGGTCAGGGCCAGTGTGCGCGGGATCGGTGTGGCGCTCATGACCAGTGTGTGCAGGCGGCTGCCTTTTTGGGAGAGCATGGCGCGCTGCTCCACGCCAAAGCGGTGCTGTTCGTCTGTGATGACGAGCCCGGGGTCATGAAAGGCCACGTCTGCCTGCAAAATGGCGTGCGTGCCGATCACCAGGTCGGTTTCACCGCTCGCCAGCCGTGCTTTGATGGCGCGCTTTTCGGCCGCCGGGGTGGAACCGGTCAAAAGCTCGGTGTGTACGCCGGCTTTGCCGAGCACAGGCCCCACAGAGGCGTAGTGCTGTGCGGCCAAAATCTCGGTCGGAGCCATCAGGGCGCACTGGTAGCCGTTTCGCACGGCGGTGTAGATCACGGCTTCGGCCACAGCGGTCTTGCCGCTGCCCACGTCGCCTTCGATCAGGCGGTTCATACAAAAGCCGCTTTGCATGTCCTTTACACAGTCCTGAATGGCCGCCGACTGCGCATTCGTCAGCTGAAACGGCAAAAGCTTCAAAAAATCGCCGGTATAATCAGTTTGGATCTGTACCGGCGTTTTTGATTTCTTTTGTCCTTTCATCCGGCCAAGGCCCAGGTTCAGCACCAGCAGTTCTTCAAAGATCAACCGGCGCCGCGCCTCTTCCAGATTTTTGCGCCCGGCCGGGAAGTGGATCTCGTGCATGGCGAAATTCTTGCCTGCCAGCGCAAAGCGCACAAGCAGCTGCTCGCTGAGCGTCTCTGTAAACTGTACCTCTTTCAGTGCGGTCTTTACAATGCGTTCGATCGTTTTAGACGACAGGCGCTCGGTCGCGGCATAAACCGGTGTAATGGCGTCGGCTGCGGCAAACGGCTCGATCATGGGCGAGGACATGGCGGCCCACGTCAGATTTTTTTCGATCTTGCCGTACAGCAGGTATTCCTCGTAAATGCGCAGCGCCTTTGCCAGGTAGACGTTGTTGAAAATCGTCACCCGTATCACGGTCTCGCCGTCTGAAAAGCTGCATTTGTACAGGGTCAGGCCGCGGCGGATACGGTGCTCGGTCACGGCCGAGATCATGGTGCAGCGCAGGGCGCACTTTTCGCCGTCTTCGGCCTGGGCAGCCGTTTTCAGGTCTGATTTGTCAAGGTAGGCGCGCGGGTAATACTGCAAAAGGTCGCCCACATTAAAAATGCCGAGCTTGTGAAAAAGCGCGGCACGTTTTTCGCCCACGCCTTTCACAAACTGTATGTCTTTTTCGAGTTCGTTCTGTTTCATTCTACAGAAAGGATGAAGTAGTAAATCGGCTGGCCGCCGTTCACGGTCGTGATCTCCACGTCTGCTCCCAGCTCTTCTTTCAGCTTGTCTTCCAGCTGCTGGGCCTGTTCTTCGGTCGTGTCGCTGCCGTAAATAATAGTGATCAGGGCATTGTCGCTTTCAAAAAGCGAAAGGGTGGTGCGCACAGCGACCGAAACGATGTCGCTGTCGTCCAGGAATTTGATCTTGCCCTCGGCAAGACCCATGATCTGCCCCTCTTTAATGTGCTGCTTGTCCACGTCGCTGTCACGCGCAGCAAACGTTACACTGCCGGTTTTCACGCGCGCGGCAGCCGCCGTCATCTCCTGCACGTTTTCGTCGGTCGACAAATTGTCGTCAAACGCCAGCATGGCCGAAATGCCCTGCGGCACGGTTTTGGTGGGCAGCACAACAACTTCGCGGTCTTTGACCAAACGTGTGGTCTGCTGCGCCGCCATAATGATGTTTGAGTTGTTCGGCAGCACATAAACCGTTTTGGCCGGTGTCTGCATAATGGCGTGGTAAATGTCGTCGGTCGAGGGGTTCATGGTCTGCCCGCCGGAAACGATACGGTCGGCGCCCAGATCCTCGAACAGCGAGGCAATGCCGTCGCCGGCGCAGACGCATACAAAGCCGCAGTCGTTTTCCGGCGCAGCCGGTGTGTCGGCCTGCGCTTCGTCTGCAGCCTCAGCCGCTTCTGACACGTTCTTGTGCTGCTGGCGCATGTTGTCGATTTTGATGTTGATAAGCTGGCCGTACTTCAGCGCATGCTGCAGCACATTGCCCGGCTCGTTCGAATGTACATGTACTTTGATGATGCTGCCGTCTTCCACAACGACAACGCAGTCACCGATGGATTCCAGATAGGCGCGCAGCGAAATGGGGTCGCGCTTGCAGTTCTTGTCTTTTTCGATCAAAAATTCAGAGCAGTAGGTGAATTTGATCTCTTCCTCCGCTGCGGCAACGGGTGTCTTTGCTGTTTCTGCCGGCTGGGGCGCGTCGATCGCCTGCACAATGGAGTTGTTTTTGAACACGCTTTTCATGCCTTCCAGGATCAGGATGAACC
>URDW01000050.1 GCA_900546735.1 uncultured Oscillospiraceae bacterium | reverse complement strand
GTGTCTCGTGGGCTCGGAGATGTGTATAAGAGACAGATCAAGCTGGATTGATATTTTAACTTGCGTAAATTTGCGGCTGGCGCCGCGCTTAAATAAAATTTAGGGGGAAAATCAATGCCAAGAAAAGAATTGAAGCCGTTCGACAAAGCCGAATGGCTGCGCCTTGAAAAAAAGGCCGATGAGCTCAGAAGGCTGACGGTCGAAACAACGGTGTGGGGCGGCAGCGGCCATATCGGCGGCGCGCTCAGCGCAATGGACTTTATGACCACGCTCTATTACCGCTTCCTGAATGCGGACCCGAAAGACCCGCAAAAAGAAGACCGCGACCGCTTTATCCTTTCCAAGGGCCACGCCGCCGTCGGCTATGCGCCGCTTCTGTGTGACTATGGTTTTATGGATATTGAGGGGCTGAAAAACTTTAACCTCACCGGTTCGCAGTTCGGTATGCATCTGGACTGCAACAAGATCAAGGGCGTAGACGCCTCTTCCGGTTCACTCGGCCACGGCATGAGCCTGGCGGCCGGTATGGCACTGGCCGGGCGTGTGCGCGGGATCGATTACATGACCTATGTGCTGACCGGCGACGGCGAGCTCAACGAGGGCTCTAACTGGGAGGCGGCCATGACGATCGCCCAGTTCAAGATCACCAACACCGTTGTGGTGGTGGACGCCAATAAGTGCATGATCGACGGCCGTGTAGACGATGAAATGAAGGTCGAACCGATCGACAAGAAGTTTGAAGCGTTCGGCTTTAAGACGGTGCGCGTAGACGGGCAGAACATCCGCGAAATCAACGGCGCGCTGGAGCAGGCCGTTGAAAACCATTACAGCGGCGGCGAACAGCCGTTTTGCATCGTGCTGGACACATACAAAGGCGCCGGCATTGATTTTATGGAAGACGATTATCACTGGCATTACGGCGCGCTCAATGACGAACGCTATAAAGCATGCCTTGCCAGTCTGGATAAGTATTATGAAACGCGTGTTGCGCGTGTAGAGAAGGAGGCGTAAATCATGGCTGGTTCTTTGACTTATACAATGACGGAAACAACAGCGCTCTCTACGGCCGAATATTACGGCAAGGCGCTTTGTGAACTCGGTGCCGAACACGGCGACGTGGTTGCGCTTACGGCCGACCTGGCCAAATCCACAAAAATCGGCATGTTCGGTGAAAAATTCCCGCAGCGCTTTTTCAACGTCGGCATTGCTGAGCAAAACATGTTCGGCGTGGCGGCCGGCATGGCAAAATCCGGCCTGATCCCGTTTGCTTCTACATTCGCCATCTTTACGGCGGCCCGTTCGCTCGACCAGATCCATACCGACATCTGCTACATGAATGTGCCGGTCAAGATCATTGCAACGCACGCCGGCACGTCATTCGGCCAGGCGGGCTCTACCCACCATTCCCTGATCGACATGGCCTGCATGCGCGTGCTGCCGCACATGAGCGTTATCTGCCCGTGCGACGGTGTGGAAACGTACCACGCTGTAAAAGCGGCTTACGACATTGACGGCCCGGTCTATATCCGCATCAACCGCGGCTTTGACCAGATCATTTATAAAGACCTGAACGACTGCACGTTCGAGTATGGCAAAGCCAAAGTCATGCGCGACGGCACGGACATCACCGTCATTGCCTGCGGCTCCTGTGTCTACCAGGCCATGCAGGCCGCCCAGATGCTGGAGGCGGACGCCGGCCTGAAAGTCCGCGTGCTCAACATGCACACCATCAAACCGCTCGACGAGGAAGCGGTCATGTCTGCCATTATGGACACGCGCCGCATCATCACGGCCGAGGACCACAGTGTGGTCGGCGGTCTCGGCGCTGCCGTCGGTGATGTGATCGCCCGCAGCGGCAAGGCGTGCGCCTTCAAAATGCTCGGCCATCAGGATGCTTTCTCCACGATCGGTCTGCATGAGGATCTTATGAGCCTGGCCGGTATCGATGCAAACGGCATCGTCGCCGCCGTTTCTGAGGTCATGCATAAAGACTTTGAAGAGGATGATAACTGGGACGACGAATTCTAAAGAATTTGCGCACCCGGGCTATGCCTGTCATTCTGAAAGGAGTCGATTATGTCAACGAACGAAACGATTTACACCAACAAGGTGTTTATGAACGCGGCGCTGCCGCTGTTAAAAACCATTGCGTCCGATTGCCCGGATATCAGGGCAAAATTTGAGGGCGTAAACGCCATTTACCAGGTTTCTGCCAAAAAGAATGCTCAGGAGAAAGAGGCCACGCATTTCATTGTTGAAGACGGCGTCTGGAACGTGAAACTGGGCGAGTATTTCGGCCAGCAGAAGATCGATGCTGAACTGGAGTTTTCTTCCCTGGAAAAGATGAACGCCTTTTTCAAGGGGCAGATGACCTCTTTGCCGAAGTTCAAGATCCATTCTTTCGGCAAGTTCTTAAAATTTATGCAGGCGCTTTTGAAAATGAGTTCTCTGCTCTCCATTGCCGAGGCGCCGGAGGACGAGGCAACGCAGCTGCTGCTTTGCAAACTTTATTTCTATCTGCTTTCTTCCGGTATTTCCCAGCTGAACAAGCTGGGCCACCCGGCCATTCGCGAGTGGACTTCCAAGAGCCCTGACCGCGTCTATGCCTGGCGCGTGGAGGGGCACGACGAGGTGTCTGCCTACCTGCGCATCAAAGCCGGCAAATCACGCGCCGGCCGCGGTGTCTACAAGCGCTCCAAGCCGTTTTTCTGCATGGCGTTTGACACGCCGCGTTCCGCGCTCGGCATCCTGCTTGGCACGGACGATATGCTGGAATCCACCAAGCAGAAAAAGCTCATCATGGAGGGAGCGCCGGAATTTGGCGCACAGATCGGCGACTATATGATGCTGATCGGCGCTTTGGCCAAATAAAATATGTTTTTGCAGCGGGCACGAAATGCGTGTGCCCGCTGTATTTTTGTCAAAAAGTCCGCAGCGGCATAGGATATTTATGGATTTCATTTTTAATGTCTGCTTCTTCGGCGCATATTTTTGTAAATAATCTACAAACTGCTTTTGATTGCATTGAAAATTGCATATCGTTATGGTATAGTAATGTCGAAATGAGGTTGTGTTCTATGGCTGAAATCAAATTCATCACACCGTTTGATACGGATTTTTCGGCAGTTCGCGACATCCGCACCGATGTGTTTATTGCGGAACAGGGCGTTATTGCGTCGCAGGAGTTTGACCTGTTTGACGAGGTGACGTCCGGTGCTTATTTTGCAGCCGCCTATGAGGGGGCACGCATCATCGGTACAGGCCGTTTGGTGATTGGCGGCAAGTATAAAATCGGCCGCATCGCCGTGCGCAGGGAGCACCGCGGCAAGGGCGTCGGCGGGCAGATCGTTTCGGCGCTTCTTGAAAAGGCTGCTTCCCTCGGTGCAGAGCGTGTTTATGTGGACGCGCAGCCGAAAGCTGTGCCGTTTTATGAAAAGTACGGCTTTAAGATCTGCGGCAAAGATATCATCGACCGGGGCCTGCCGCACAGCCCGATGGCCAAGGCACTTTAAATACAACGATTTAGGGGATAAAAGATGAAAAGCAGGAAAATGATCGTCTGGATGGCTGTAGCGATCGCTGTGATAGCCGCCGGACTGGCCATGCTGACAGTTGGTGTTGTTTATAAACTGGACGAGCAGGGCAAGCTGACACAGAAAGAAACGACTTACCGCCTGAATATTGAGGCAGAGGATTTTGCCTACGAAATCAGCAGCGATCTGAAGGATAACGGCATCATCCGTTTTGCGCGCAGCTGGCGTGAATATATGGAAAAGAATTACCCGGATTTCG
This sequence comes from uncultured Oscillospiraceae bacterium, assembly GCA_900546735.1. GTDB lineage: Bacteria > Bacillota > Clostridia > Oscillospirales > Acutalibacteraceae > Scybalenecus > Scybalenecus merdavium. The sequence continues at coordinate 9,382 of URDW01000050.1, read as the reverse complement.
TTTATATCAATGGGGAGTACGAAATGACCGGCGGCATGAGCTATGCGCAGATCGCCGAAAAGCTGCAAAATCCCGATGTTTCGCATAAAACGGTCAAGGTTACGGTGCCCGAGGGCAGCGATGTGTTCCAGATCGCGCAGATCCTGGAGGAAAACAACATCTGCAAGGCGGATGATTTTTATGCCGCTGTTTCGGATACCGATTATGATTACGACTGGCTCAAGGATTTTCCGGATCCGGACACGGTCGGTTTTATTCTGGAGGGCTTTTTGTTCCCGGCCACATATGATTTCGGTGAGAATTCTGATGCGCGCGACATTGTAGACACAATGCTCTCGGCGTTTGACGACCGCCTGAGCGATTCGATCAAACAGCAGGTGCAAAACAGCGGCTATTCGCTGTTTGAAGTCGTTACGCTCGCTTCGGTCATTCAGGAAGAGGCGCTCAGCGAGGATTCAAAGGCAAACATCTCGTCTGTGCTGCACAACCGCCTGGAGCAGGGCATTAAGCTGCAGTGCGACGTCACCTATTATTATGGCGCCAAACTGCTGGATTACGGCTTTTCGCGCGACCTTTACGACACCTACTACACCTACCGGTGCGAGGGGCTGCCCGCCGGGCCGATCACAAACCCGGGGCTCGACATGATCGAGGCGGCGCTCAACCCGGCCGATACGGATTACCTCTATTTCTTCTCAGACCTGAACGGTGAATTCCATTTTGCTGCAACTGGTGCAGAGTTCGAGGCGCAGAAAGAACAGTACCCCTGGAAGTGACCGGAAAAGAAAGTGCTTGACAAAGCGCTTTCTTTGTGCTATCATACCATCACAACAAAGCAGAACGCACCCGTTCTCCCCTTCAGCTTTGCGAAAAGGGCAATACTGAATTTTGCTTGATTTGCAGTTTGGTAATGTGCGGGCGCTTTGCGTTCGCACATTTATTTTTGTAAAGGTAAGGTGTTTTTCATCAGCAAAGAAACGCAGCAGATCAACAATGAAATCAAGGACCGGGAAGTGCGCCTGATTTCTGCTACAGGTGAACAGCTCGGCATTATGAGCGCGAAAGAAGCGTTAAGGATCGCTGAGGACAGCAATCTTGACCTGGTCAAAATTGCGCCGCAGTCCAAGCCGCCCGTGTGCAAGATCATGGATTACGGCAAGTACCGTTTTGAAAAAGCAAAACGTGAAAAGGAAGCGCGCAAAAACCAGAAAGTGATTGAAACGAAAGAGATCCGCCTTTCGCTGAACATTGATGTGCACGATTTCAACACAAAAGTCAACCACGCCAAAAAGTTTCTTGCCGCCGGCAATAAACTGAAGGTGTCGATCCGTCTGCGCGGCCGTGAAATGGGCCACCCCGAACTGGGCGAGGCTACTATGAAGCGCTTTGCAGAGGCATTGGCGGAAGACGGTGCTGTTGACAAACAGCCAAAGCTGGAAGGGCGGCAGATCCTTATGTTCATGTCGCGCAAAGATAAATAGTAAATTAAATGTTGGAGGAATAAAAATGCCAAAAATCAAAACGCACAGTGGCGCAAAAAAACGTTTCAGAACAACGAAAACGGGCAAAATCAAAAGAGCCCACGCCTACACATCCCATATTCTTACCAAAAAAAGCACCAAGCGTAAAAGAAACCTGCGCAAGTCCACGATCGTTGACGACACCAATATGAAGCAATGCAAGCGCCTTGTTCCATATAAATAAGCCGCAGTTCATCTAAAATATTTCGGAGGTAATGTAAAATGGCAAGAGTAAAAGGCGCGTTGGCCACACGCAAAAGAAGAAAAAGAGTTTTAAAGCTTGCAAAGGGCTATTACGGTTCTAAGAGCCGCCTGTTCAAAACGGCAAAGCAGGCCGTTATGAAGTCCGGCAACTATGCTTACATCGGCAGAAAGCAGAAGAAAAGAGAGTTCAGAAAGCTCTGGATCACCCGTATTTCCGCCGGCTGCAAAGCAAACGGCATCAACTACTCTACGTTCATGAACGGTCTGAAAAAGGCCGGCGTGGAGCTGAACAGAAAAATGCTTTCGGAAATTGCGATCTCTGACCCCGCTGCGTTCACCGCGCTGGTCGAGACTGCGAAAGCAGCGCTTTAACCACCTGCAGACGATAAGGCCGCCGTGCGTTATCGTCTGTTTTTTTCTGCCTTAAACGGCCTGGTCTCAAAATATTCACGGTTTGCTTATATATTTTTCTTGCACTTTTGCATTTTTGTGTTATTATATTTTTGATTGTTCTATATATTACTGTAACCTATTATAAGGCGCGAAAGCGCCGGTTCACAAAACTGCAGGAGATCTATGGAAAAAATCACTTCAAAATCAAATCCCTGGGTAAAGGAAACCGTGCGGCTGTTCACCTCGGCAAAATACCGCCGTGAAAAGCAGCAGTTCGTTCTGGAGGGCGCGCGCCTGTGCGGCGACACGCTGCGCTCCGGCGTGCAGATCCTGTGGCTTTTTGTCACGCCGGCATTCACACAAAAATGGCCGGAACTGTTTGAAGAGCTCTGCGCAAACAGCGGCCGTGTTTTCCTGATCACGCAGGACATAGCCTCCAAAATCACAGACACGGTCACACCGCAGGGCGTGTTCGCCGTGTGTTCTGTGCAGGAGAGGGAATTTTCACTGGATTTTGCGCGAAAATATATAGCGCTTGACCAGGTTCAGGATCCAGCCAATCTCGGTGCGCTGGGGCGGACGGCTGAAGCGCTCGGCATTTCCGGCCTGATCATCGGCGGCGGCTGCGACCTTTACAACCCCAAGGCGCTGCGCGCTTCTATGGGCAGTCTGCTGCGTTTGCCGGTGCATGTGTGCGGCGACCTGGCGGCCTACTTAAGCAGCTTCAAGGGCAAAATCCCGCTTTATGCTACCGTGCCGGAATCCTATGTGAAAGACATTACGACGTGCGATTTTTCGTCTGGCGCAGTCTGTGTGATCGGCAACGAGGGCAGCGGCGTCAGCAAACAAGTCAAAGCCGTATGCGACCGGCTGATCACCGTGCGCATGCGCGGCCAGGCCGAAAGCCTGAATGCCGCTACGGCCGGGGCAATCGTCATGTGGGAAATGCTGCGGAGGGATTGAATGAACAGCGTAATTTACTGGCTGTGGCTGCAGCGCGTGCTGGGTGAAGGCGCATTTTTCAAGTCGCTGCTGGCGCATTTCGGCACACCCGAGGGCGTTTACCGCGCCGCACAGGCTGAACGGAAAAGCAGCGGCCTGTTTTCTTCCAAGCAGCTGGAGCGTGCCGCCTCGGTCTCGCTCGACGACTGCACAAAAATCATTTACCAGTGCCGTGCGCACGGCTGGCAGATCCTGCCGTTTGATGCACCGGATTATCCGGAAAAGCTTAAAAATATTTACAATCCGCCGTGCGTGCTCTATATTGACGGCACGCTGCCGCCTGTTGACGGGCTGTGTACCCTGGCCGTCGTCGGCACACGCAAAGCCTCCGGCTACGCGCTGCAGGTCGCGAATCTGCTCTGCAGCGGCGCAGCTTCGGCCGGTGCGGTAGTCATCAGCGGCGGTGCGCTCGGCGTCGATTCGGCGGCGCACACCGGTGCCATTACGGCCGGCGGCAAAACGATCTGTGTGCTTGGCTGCGGCCTCGGCGCCAAATACCTTTACGCCAACCGGCAGCTGCGTGAAAGTGTGCGCGCAAACGGCGCGCTCGTTACGGAATTCCCGCCGTATACGCAGGCGGCGCGCTTTACGTTCCCCATGCGCAACCGCATCATCAGCGGCTTGTCTGACGGCGTGGTCGTTGTGGAAGCCGGTCGGAAGTCCGGCAGTCTGATCACGGCGCGCTTTGCGGCCGAACAGGGGCGCGACGTATACGCTGTGCCCTCCAGCATCATCGACGCGCAGTACAGCGGCACCAACCAGCTGCTGGGCGACGGCGCTATGCTCGTTACACAGCCGAATGATCTGATCAGCCCGTATCTGCAGCGTTATCCTTATCTGCAGGGGCACGAGGTCCCGGACTTTCAGCAAATGCTTGCCCGCAGCGGGCGGCGAAATGCCAATTCGGATTTTTCGGCCGAATCCCAAAAGGAAACGGCGTTTGAAAATACACAGAAAAGCCGCAGTGAAAACGCAGTCCGTGCCGAAAGGGTGCAGGCGCTTAGCGGTGATCTGCAGGCAGTATATGCGCAGCTCGGTTCGGATTATGAACATGTAGACGTTATTTCTGAGCGCTGCCACTTGCCGTCCGGCCGTGTGCTGAGCGCTTTGAGCATCCTGGAGATCCAGGAGCTGGCGTTGTCGGCAAGCGGCAAACGCTATAAAAAACTCTGACGAAAGGAACTTTTTATGTCAAAACTTGTAATTGTTGAGTCACCGGCAAAGGCCAAGAGCATTAAAAACTATTTGGGCTCGGGCTACGACGTGGTCGCTTCCAAGGGCCATGTCCGTGACCTGCCGGCTGCACGGCTCAGCGTTGATATAAATCATGATTTTGCGCCGAAGTACGAGATCATTCCCGGTAAGGAAAAGCTCATTCAGGAGCTGAAAGATAAAGTCAAACGCTCCGATTATGTGTATCTCGCAGGCGACCCTGACCGTGAGGGAGAGGCGATCTCGTGGCATCTGGCTACGATCCTGGGGCTCGATCTGCACGACAAAAACCGTGTCACGTTCAATGAGATCACAAAGCACGGCGTGCATGACGGCATGGAGAACCCGCGCGAGATCAACATTGACCTTGTCAATGCGCAGCAGGCGCGCCGTATTCTGGACCGCCTGATCGGCTATAAACTCAGCCCGTTCATTTCGCAGAAGATCCACCGCGGCCTGAGCGCCGGGCGCGTGCAGAGCGTGGCGCTGCGTCTGGTCGTGGACCGCGAGGAAGAGATCCGCGCTTTTAAGGCAGAAGAGTACTGGACGATCGACGCCAAGTTCACCAATCCGCCGGAGCGCAAAAGCTTTGCCGCCTCGTTTGTCTCCAAAAACGGTGAAAAAATCAAAATCACCTGCAAGGAAGAGGCCGATGCCATTCTGGCCGGTCTGGAGGGAGCCGCATACACGGTCCTGTCTGTAAAAAAAGGCACGCGCCGCAAAAGTCCGGCGCCGCCGTTCACGACCTCTACACTGCAGCAGGAGGCTTCAAGAAAGCTGAATTTCCAGGCCAAGCGCACCATGAAAGCTGCGCAGGAGCTTTACGAAGGCCTGGAGATCCCGGGCATGGGCAGTGTCGGTCTTATCACCTATATGCGTACCGACTCGCTGCGCATTTCAGAAGAGGCACGCGCAGCCGGCAACAGCTATATTGCGCAAACATACGGTGAAAAATATCTGCCTAAAAAGCCGCGTTATTTTAAGTCGAAAAACAACATCCAGGACGGGCACGAGGCCATTCGTCCCTCCATGCCGGAATTGTCGCCCGACAAAGTCAAGGCAAGCCTTACCACCGACCAGTATAAAATCTATAAGCTGATCTGGGAGCGTTTCATCGCTTCGCTGATGGAAAACTGCCAGCAGGAGACGATGAAGGTCGAAATCGGCGCCGGGGACTGCGTCTTCTCGGCGACCGGCTATGTTGTGAAGTTTGACGGTTTTACCACGCTTTATGAAGAGGGCAGGGACGACGACAAGGCCGAAGGCGGTGCGCTGCCGCCGATGCAAAGCGGCGACAAGCTGAAGCTTAAGGAAATGCACGGCAACCAGCATTTTACACAGCCGCCGCCCCGGTACACCGAAGCGTCCTTGACCAAAGCGCTGGAGGAAAACGGCGTCGGCCGCCCCAGCACCTACCTGACGATCACGTCCACCATCGTGGCGCGTGAATATGTTGTGCGTGAGGGTAAGCAGTTTGTGCCGACCGAGCTCGGCGAAGCTGTGACCAAGCTGCTGAAAGAGCGTATGCCGAATATCGTTAACGTGAAATATACATCGCAGATGGAGACCGACCTGGACAAGATCGATATGGGTCAGCGTAACTATATCGACATGATCCGTCATTATTATGATGATTTTGAAGAACCGCTTGAAAAGGCCAAGCGTGAAATGCAGGGTGTCAAGATCCACCTGAAAGAGGAGGAGACGGACGAGATCTGCGAAAAGTGCGGCCGCCACATGGTCGTAAAAGTGGGTCGCTACGGTAAATTCCTGGCCTGCCCGGGGTATCCGGAGTGCAAAAACACAAAGCCGCTCATCTTTAAGACCAAGGCCAAGTGCCCGGTCTGCGGCGGTGACGTGATCGAGAAAAAGACGAAAAAGGGCGTACCTTTTTACGGCTGCTCCAATTACCCGAACTGCAACTTCATGACGTGGGATGTGCCCACCGAAGAGCACTGTCCCAAGTGCGGTAAGTCGCTGTTCAAGCGCCGCGGCGGTCTGCTGGTGTGCGAGGACGAGAAATGCGGCTATTCACAGAAGATCCAGAAAAAGAGTAAAAAAAGTGAGTAAAGTTAAATTTCAGGTCATCGGCGCCGGCCTGGCCGGCGTGGAGAGCGCCTGGCAAATTGCAAATGCCGGTTTTGAAGTTACGCTTACAGAGATGAAACCGCTGCAGTTTTCGCCGGCGCATAAAAGTGAAAATTTTGCCGAGCTTGTCTGCTCCAATTCGCTTAAAGCCATGCGGCTGGAAAGTGCGGCCGGCCTTTTAAAGGCGGAAATGCAGCGCCTGGGCAGTTTGACGGTGGCCTGCGCGCTGGCGTGCAGCGTGCCGGCCGGCGGTGCACTGGCGGTGGACCGCGAGCAGTTTTCGGCTATGGTGACGGAAAAGATCCATGCGCATCCGCTGATTCATGTGCAGCACGCAGTGGCCGAAAATGTGCAGACAGGCGAAAACCAAATTACGGTCATCGCCACAGGGCCGCTGACTGCCGGTGCGCTTGGCGAGGCCATACAGGCCATGACCGGCGGCTACCTTTCTTTTTATGACGCTGCCGCGCCGATCGTAACGGCTGATTCGGTCGATATGCAAATTGTGTTCGGCGCATCGCGTTACGGCCGCGGGGGCGAAGCCGATTACTTAAATTGCCCGTTTAATAAGGCACAGTACGAGGCGTTTCACGAAGCGCTTATCCACGCAGAAAGCGCCCGGCTGCATGAATTTGACGTGTACGAAGGCTGCATGCCGATCGAGGTGCTGGCCAAGCGAGGGCGCGATGCCATTCGCTACGGCCCCATGAAGCCGGTCGGTCTTGTGGACCCGGCTACCGGGCACCGGCCGTGGGCGGCTGTGCAGCTGCGGCGTGAAAATGCGGCGGGCACGATGTTCAATCTGGTCGGTTTTCAGACCAATCTGAAATTTCCCGAGCAAAAGCGGGTCTTTTCCATGATCCCCGGGCTTGCAAATGCTGAGTTTGTCCGTTACGGCGTAATGCACCGCAATTCTTTTATAGATTCGCCGCGGCTGCTTAATGCGGATTTCAGTCTGCGCAGCAATGAAAACCTGTTTTTCGCCGGGCAGATCACCGGCGTGGAAGGCTATATGGAATCGGCGGCAAGCGGCATTTTAGCCGGTATAAACGCCGTGCGCCGCGCACAGGGGCGGGCGACGCTCGTCCTGCCCGAGACAACGATGATCGGCGCGCTGTCACATTATATCAGCGATCCGAGCGTAAAGCATTTTCAGCCTATGGGCGCCAATTTTGGTATTTTGCCGCCGATCGAGCCGAAAATCAGAGACAAAAAGGCGCGTTACGCTGCACTGGCGCAGCGCGCGCTTCAAGTGATGGAAACGTTGGGGTATTAAATGAAAATTATTGTTGACTGCTTTGGCGGCGACCATGCGCCGCTCGAAATTTTAAAGGGCAGTCTGATGGCTGCCAAGGAATTCGGCGTGCAGATCCTGCTGACCGGCAGGGAAACACAGATCTGCCGCTGCGCGCAGGAAAACGGACTGGATCTTTCGGGCACGGAAATCGCCGACTGTCCGGACGTGGTGACGATGCACGATTCGCCGCGTTCGGTGTTAAAAGAAAAAAAGGATTCCTCCATGGCGCTGGGCTTTCGTCTGCTGAACGAAGGCGTGGGCGACGCGTTTGTCAGCGCCGGCAATACCGGTGCACTGACGGTCGGTGCAACTTTGATCACCAAGCGCATTCCCGGGGTGATCCGGCCGGCCATCGCTTCGGTCATGCCGTCTGCCAAAACGCCGTTTGTGCTGATGGACTGCGGCGCAAACGCGCAGTGCCGTGCGGAAATGCTGGTGCAGTTTGGCCGTATCGGCAGCCTTTATATGCAAAAGATATTCGGTCTTGCGTCGCCGCGTGTGGCGCTTGCCAACAATGGCGCCGAAGCCGAAAAAGGCACTCCGCTGCAGCAGGAGGCTTATGCGCTGCTGCAGGAAAGCGGTCTGAACTTTACCGGCAATATCGAAGGGCGGGATATTCCGTTCGGCGCGGCCGACGTGGTCGTGGCAGACGGTTTTTCCGGCAATTTGATTTTGAAAACGTACGAGGGCACGGCCAAGGCGCTGATGGGCTGTATCAAGGATGTGTTTACGCACAACCTGCGCACAAAGCTGGCTTACCTTTCCGTGAAAGACCAAATGGACAAGCTCAAACAGCAGTTTGACTACAAGGAGTACGGCGGCGCCGTCATTTTGGGCGTTAAAAAGCCTGTCGTTAAAGCGCACGGCAGCGCAGATGCAAGAACGTTTAAAAATGCGATCCGCCAGGCGGTGCTGTTTTTACAAAACGACCTGACCGGTGAGATCGAAACCATGTTAAAGGGTGAAGCGCATTGAAAAATCTAAAACCTTTTTCACAGCTGGAAAAAACGATCGGCTACAAGTTTCGCGACCGTTCCATTTTGGAAAATGCCATGAACCACCCCAGCTTTGCCAACGAAACGCGTGCCCGTTACTATGAAAACAACGAGCGCATGGAATTTCTCGGCGATGCGGTGCTGGAATTCATCACCTCGGACTATCTTTATAAAAAATTTCGCCGTGACAACGAAGGCGACCTTTCCAAAATCCGCGCGTCGCTCGTTTGTGAAAAAAGCCTTTCGGCCTTTGCTGCGGAGATCGATCTGAACAGCTACATTTTTCTGGGCCGCGGGGAAGAGGAGAACGGCGGGCGCAACCGCATGTCCATCCTGGAAAACACATTCGAGTGCCTGATCGCTGCTATTTTCCTGGACGGCGGCATTGAAGAGGCACGGCGCTTTGTCTTAAAATTTATTGACCGGCCCGAAAATTTTGACCCGAGCCATGCGCCGGCACACGAGGATTATAAGACCCGCCTGCAGGAGATCGTGCAGCAAAACCCCGGTGACCATGTGCACTATTCCCACACCGGAGTGGAAGGTCCGGCGCACAACCCCGTGTTTAGCTGCGTGGTCATGTTGGAGTCCAATGTGATCGGCTCCGGCCGCGGCCATTCTAAAAAAGCTGTCTCTTATACACATCTGACGCTGCCGACGACTTAATAGGT
>URDW01000049.1 GCA_900546735.1 uncultured Oscillospiraceae bacterium | reverse complement strand
TAAGTCGTCGGCAGCGTCAGATGTGTATAAGAGACAGGCGCCGTGCTGATCGATCTGGACGGTGAAAACGACGGCGACGACTGCATTTTTGAAAACCGCGCCGAGGTGGCGCACATCGGCTGATCCAGCCCGGAAAAGCGCCTTTTTTCAGCTTGACCGCGCCGGCACTTCCTGCTAAAATGAAGGTGAGTGCCGGCGCTTTTTTTCTTGGCTCTGCGCCGGGTGCGCTTTTATGCAGAATCAGGGGGAACATTTATGGAAGATGTAAAAAAAATCGTGGAAAAAATGACGCTCGACCAGAAGGCGTCTTTCGTCTCCGGCTACGACTCGTGGCGCACGGATGCGCTCAAAGAGCTCGGCGTGCCGGCCATCATGCTCAGCGACGGCCCGCACGGGCTGCGCAAGCAGCGCGATGCCGACGTGGCCATGAACGACTCGATCACGGCCGTCTGCTTCCCGACGGCGTCCGGCACGGCGGCTTCGTTTGACCGCGAACTGCTCGGCACAATCGGCGACGCGCTCGGCTACGAGTGCCGCGCCGAGGATGTGGCGGTGCTTTTGGGTCCGGCCGTCAACATCAAGCGTTCGCCGCTTTGCGGGCGCAATTTCGAGTATTTTTCCGAGGACCCGTATCTGGCCGGCGAACTGGCCGCAGCCTACATCAACGGCGTGCAGGCGCAGGGCGCCGGTACCAGCATCAAGCACTTTGCCGTCAACAGCCAGGAAAGGCGGCGCATGACGGTCTCGGCCGTGGTGGACGAACGCACCCTGCGCGAGATCTATTTTCCGGCGTTTGAAACGGCCGTCAAAAAGGCGCAGCCGTGGACGGTCATGTGCTCTTACAACAAGATCAACGGCACCTACGCGTCTGAAAACAAGTGGCTGCTTACCGATGTGCTGCGCGGCGAATGGGGCTTTAAAGGCTTTGTCATGAGCGACTGGGGCGCCGTCAACGACCGCGTGCGCGGCGTAAAAGCCGGGCTCGATCTGGAAATGCCCTCCAGCGCCCGCCTGAATACCGACAAGGTCATCGCCGCCGTGCAAAACGGCACGCTCGACGAAGCGGCGCTCGATCTGGCGTGCGAACGCATTTTGAACATTGTGAAAAAGAATCAGGATGAACATAAACCCGGCGCATTTTTTGACCGCGACGCGCACCATGCGCTGGCCGAAAAAGCGGCCGAACAGTCCATGGTGCTGCTGAAAAACAACGGCGTTTTGCCGCTGCAAAAGGGGCAGAAGGTCGCGTTCATCGGCGCGTTTGCCAAGCGCCCGCGTTTCCAGGGCGGCGGCAGCTCGCATGTGAAAAGCTACCGGGTGGACGCCGCGCTCGACTGCGTGGGCAGCTACGGCCCGGTGCAGTATGCCGAGGGCTTTTCCGACAAGCGCGACCTTTATGAGCCGGAGAAAGCGGCCGCAGCGATCGCTGCGGCTAAGGCGGCCGATGTGGCCGTGGTCTTTGCCGGCCTGCCCGAGAGCATGGAGTCGGAAAGTTTTGACCGCCGCCATATGGATCTGCCGGCCTGCCAGAACCGCCTGATCCGCGAGATCTGCGCCGTGCAGAAAAACGTGGTCGTCGTGCTGCACAACGGCTCGCCGGTCACCATGCCGTGGATCGGCGACGTGTCGGCTGTGCTCGAATCGTACCTGGCCGGCGAGGCGGTCGGCCGTGCGCAGATCGCCCTGCTTTACGGCGAGGCAAACCCGTGCGCCAAGCTGGCCGAAACGTTCCCGCTCGCGCTGTCCGACACGCCGTGCTACCGCAACTTCCCGGGCGGCACGCTGACGGTCGAACACCGCGAGGGCATCTATGTCGGCTACCGCTACTACGACTCGTGTGCCAAAAACGTGCTGTTCCCGTTCGGCCACGGCCTTTCCTATACAACGTTTGAATACACTTCCGCGCGTTTGAATAAGAGGAAGCTGGACGGCAAAACGCCGCTCACGGTCACCATCGGCGTGAAAAACACCGGCTCCCGCGCCGGCGCCGAGATCGTGCAGGTCTATGTCGGCAAGCCCGAGAGCGAAGTTTTCCGTCCTGAAAAGGAACTGAAAGGCTTTGCCAAGGTCTGCCTGGAGCCCGGCGAGGAGAAAAAGGTCGAAATCACGCTTCAGCCCCGCGCTTTTGCGTACTATAACACCGAAATACACGACTGGTACTGTGAAAGCGGCGAATATGTCCTTTCGGTCGGCGCCTCTTCGCGCGACATCCGCAAAACGCTGAAGATCACGCTGGAAAACGAACAAACGGCGCCCGTGCCGTATGACCGTGCCCGCATGACCTCGTACTACAGCGCAGAGATCAGCAACGTTTCGGACGAACAGTTTTCGCGCCTGCTCGGCTTCCCGATCCCGGAATCGGAGCCGCTGCCCGGCAGCCGCCTGACGATGGAAAACAGCTTTATCGACGCCACCAGTGTGCCCGGCCGCCTGGTCACGGGTCTTGTCCGCCTGGGCGCGAACCTGGCGGCGGATGATTCGATGGGCGACAACGACATGATCGCCACCTCCGCGCTGGAATGCCCGATCCACACGGCGGCCGCGTTTTCAAACGGCATGCTGGACGACGACGGCGCGCAGCAGGTGCTCAATATCCTGAACGGCGACCATGTGCTGCGCTCTGTGGGCCGCCTGGCGGTCAATGTGGCCGGCAAGGCCGCAAAAATCGCCGGCAAAGAACTTGAAAAGCTATATAAAAACGTGAAAACAAAATAAGGGAAAAGCCTTGCCTGCAAAAGGCAGGGCTTTTTTTGCAAAAAGCCGAAAAAAGCATACAAAAATTTAAATTAAAATAGGTTGAATTTATCCTAGATTTTGTGTATACTATTTGTAGAGGTGATCGTATGAACATCAACACAAAAAATCTTGTCTCCATGTCTGAGGCGAATCAGAATTTTTCCAAGGTCGCGCGTCTGGTCGATGAAACCGGCGCTGCCGTTATTTTGAAAAATAATGTGCCGCGTTATCTGGTGGTGGAATTTGACCGGGCTGAAAAGGAGCAGCTTGCTTCTGATGAGGATGTTTTGGCGGTATCGAAGCGTTTGATCGAAAAGAACCGTACGGCCTATGAGGTGCTGGCCAAGTGAAACGGCTGACAAAAGAGCAAGTCCTTAAAATTTATAAACAGGTTTTGTAAAAGCGTATATCCGTACTGGATATATGTCTTTGTTTACGGCCGGCCGTATGATTGATATGCTGATGCCAAAAAGAGGGCGCTGACTTTTCGGTCAGTGCCCTCTTTTTTATAAAGCCATCTATTTTTTATAATCTTCCTTATTCACCTGCCGGGCGCGGGCAATGGCCAGCGCCTTGTCCGGCACGTTTTCGGTGATCGTGGAACCGGCGGCCGTCACGGCGTCTTTGCCCACGGTGACCGGGGCGATCAGGCTGGTGCTGCAGCCGAGAAACGCGCCGTCTTCGATCACGGTGCGGTGCTTTTCCTTGCCGTCAAAGTTGGCGGTCGCGCAGCCGCAGCCGAAGTTCACGTTCTGCCCCACGTCGGCGTCGCCCACATAGGTCAGGTGCGCGCACTTGGTGCCGGCGCCCACCGTGCTGTTTTTGACCTCCACAAAGTTGCCCAGGTGCACGTTTTCCTCGATCACGCTGTGGTCGCGGATGTGGGCGAACGGGCCGGCGTCGGCGCCGTCTTTCACAGTCGAGTCGGTCAGCTTGGTGTTGTCGAGCGTCACATGGTCGCCCACGGTGGAATCTTTAACGTAGGTGTTCGGGCCGATCACGCAGCCGCTGCCGATCACCGTTTTGCCCACCAGAATGGTGTTCGGCAAAATCGTTGTGTCATTGCCGATGACCACGTCCGCACCCACCAGCACGCCGTCGGCGGACGGAATGTTTACGCCATTTATCATATGGCGGTCGAGCACGTTCCTTTTCATGATGTTGTTCAGGGTGTTCAGCTGCTTGCGGTCGTTCGCGCCCAGGGTGACTTCGGCGTTCTCTACAACGTATGCGCCCACGTTGCAGCCCTTTTCGATCAGAATGGCCAGGCTGTCGGTAATGTAGTACTCGTGCTGGGCGTTGTTGTTGGTGATGTGGTCGAGCGCGTAAAGCAGCTCGTCGCCCACGAACCAGTAGTAACCGGCGTTGCTTTCGTTGATTTTCTTTTCTTCTTCGTTTGCGTCCTTGTGCTCCACAATGCGCAGCAGCTTGCCGTTTTCGTCACGCTTCACATGGCCTATGCCGTTCGTGTCGTCCACAATGGCGGAGATCAGCGTAATGGCGTTGCCGTTTTCCTTGTGGTAGTCGTAGGCTTTGTTGATGGTCTCGGCGTCGATCATCGGGCCGTCGCCGTTTAAAATGATGATGTCGTCGTTGATATGGCGGCGGATGAAATCGCGCGCCATCATCACGGCGTGGCCGGTGCCCAGGCGTTCGCTCTGGAACGCCGTCTCCACGTCGGCGGGCAGCGCCGCCTCCACGACCTCGCGTTTGTGGCCGGTGATCACGCAGATGCTTTCGCACCCGGCGTTTTTCACGGCTTTGATCACATGCGAGATCATCGGCTCAAACAGCACCTCGCACATCACTTTCGGCAGGTCGGTCTTCATGCGTGTGCCCTTGCCGCCGGCCATTATAATTGCACATTTGCTCATTTTTACCCCTCCGTCCGGGCGGCTTGCCCGGTTTTCTGCAATGATTATGCACTATTTTTACTGAAATTTCAATACCTGTGCGCCGCTCTTTTTGCAAAATGGCGCAATTTCGATTATTTTTGGTAGATTTGGTAAAAAATATTTGTAATTTATGGAGCGTTCTGCTATAATATCTATCGAGTTAAGCTCATCTAAAACGGAGAACACAAAAATTATTTCTTGGAGGTTTTCAAAATGAGTCACAAATATGTTTATTTGTTCTCAGAGGGCAACAAGGACATGCGCGAGCTGCTTGGCGGTAAAGGCGCAAACCTTGCGGAAATGACAGGCCTCGGCCTGCCCGTGCCCCAGGGCTTCACCATTACGACCGAAGCCTGCACCCAGTATTATGAGGACGGCAGAAAGATCAACGACGACATCCAGCAGCAGATCATGGAGTACATCGTCAAGATGGAAGGCATCACCGGCAAAAAGTTCGGCGACAAAGAAAATCCGCTGCTCGTTTCCGTGCGTTCCGGCGCAAGGGCTTCCATGCCCGGCATGATGGACACCATCCTGAACCTTGGTCTGAATGAAGAGGTCGTGGACGTGCTGTCCAAAAAGTCCGGCAATCCCCGTTGGGCATGGGACTGCTACAGAAGATTCATCCAGATGTATTCCGACGTTGTTATGGGCGTTGGCAAAAAGTATTTTGAAGAGCTCATCGACAAGATGAAAGCCGAAAAAGGCGTTACGCAGGACGTGGAACTGACTGCCGACGACCTTAAAGAGCTTGCCGAGCAGTTCAAGGCCGAGTACAAAAAAGAGATCGGCTCTGACTTCCCGACCGACCCGAAAGCACAGCTGATGGGCGCCATCGAGGCCGTGTTCCGTTCCTGGGACAACCCGCGTGCAAACGTTTACCGCCGCGACAACGACATCCCGTATTCCTGGGGTACCGCTGTTAACGTGCAGATGATGGCGTTCGGCAACATGGGCGACACCTCGGGCACCGGCGTTGCGTTCACCCGTAACCCCGCCACCGGCGAAAAGAAGCTGATGGGCGAATTCCTGATGAACGCGCAGGGCGAAGACGTTGTGGCCGGCGTGCGCACCCCGTCTCCGATCGCACAGCTGCAGGAAGTTATGCCGGAAGTTTACGACCAGTTCGTAGAGATCTGCAACACCCTGGAAGACCATTACCGCGACATGCAGGACATGGAGTTCACCATTGAAGACAGAAAGCTCTACATGCTGCAGACCAGAAACGGCAAGAGAACGGCGAAAGCCGCCCTCAAGATCGCCTGCGACCTTGTGGACGAAGGCATGATCAGCGAGGAACAGGCCGTTGCCATGATCGACCCCAGAAACCTCGACACACTGCTGCACCCGCAGTTCGATGCGGATGCGCTTAAGAAAGCCACTGTACTCGGCAAGGGCCTGCCGGCTTCTCCCGGCGCTGCCTGCGGCCGTGTCGTGTTCTCCGCTGAGGATGCAAAAGAGTGGGCTGCAAACGGTGAAAAAGTGCTGCTTGTCCGTCTGGAGACTTCTCCGGAAGACATCGAAGGCATGAAGGCTGCACAGGGCATCCTGACCGTTCGCGGCGGTATGACCTCGCACGCGGCTGTTGTTGCCCGCGGCATGGGCAGCTGCTGCGTATCCGGCTGCCAGGAGATCAAGATGGACGAAGAAAACAAGCAGTTTGAGCTTGCCGGCAAAGTCTTCCACGAGGGCGACTACCTTTCCATCGACGGTTCCACCGGTAACATCTATGAGGGCAGCATCGCGACCGTCCCGGCCGAGATCGCCGGCGAATTCGGCCGCATCATGGAATGGGCCGACAAGTTCAGAACCATGAAGGTCCGCACCAATGCCGACACGCCGGACGACGCGAAGAGAGCCAAAGAGCTTGGCGCAGAGGGCATCGGCCTTTGCCGTACCGAGCACATGTTCTTCGAGGCTGACCGTATCGCCGCGTTCCGTGAAATGATCTGCGCCGACACGGTGGAAGAAAGAGAAAAGGCACTCGACAAGATCATGCCGTACCAGCAGGGCGACTTTGAAAAGCTCTACGAAGCGCTGGAGGGCAACCCGGTAACGATCCGCTTCCTGGATCCGCCGCTGCACGAATTCGTGCCGACCGAAGAGGACGACATCGAAGCTCTCGCCAAAGCACAGGGCAAGTCCGTGCAGGACATCAAGAACATCATCGCTTCCCTGCACGAATTCAACCCGATGATGGGTCACCGCGGCTGCCGCCTGACGGTCACCTATCCGGAAATCGCAAAAATGCAGACCACCGCTGTGATCCGCGCCGCCATCAATGTGAAGAAAGCGCATCCGGACTGGAACATCAAGCCCGAGATCATGATCCCGCTGGTCGGTGAAATCAAAGAGTTCAAGTTCGTCAAGAACATCGTGGTCGAGACGGCGGATGCCGAGATCAAGGCCGCCGGCGCAGACCTGGAATACGAGGTCGGCACCATGATCGAGATCCCGCGTGCTGCCCTGACAGCTGACGAAATCGCCAAAGAGGCAGACTTCTTCTGCTTCGGCACGAACGACCTTACCCAGATGACGTTCGGCTTCAGCCGTGACGACGCCGGTAAGTTCCTGAACGCTTACTACGACAACAAGATCTATGAGAACGACCCGTTTGCCAAGCTTGACCAGAAGGGCGTTGGCAAACTGATGAAGATGGCCGTTGACCTTGGCCGTCCGGTCAATGCAAAGCTGCACTGCGGCATCTGCGGTGAGCATGGCGGTGACCCGAGCTCTGTTGAATTCTGCAACGAGATCGGCCTGGACTATGTCTCCTGCTCGCCGTTCCGTGTACCGATCGCCCGTCTGGCTGCTGCCCAGGCTGCGATCAAAGCCAAAAAGAACTAAGTTCAAGCGATAAAAAAGGCGCACCGTCTGGTGCGCCTTTTTGTTATGCTTAACTTGCTGTAAAGGTAGCTGGCTTTTTCACATTTTACTTTTTGGGCATATACATCATGCCCACGATCTTGTTGACAAGCCCGGCGGGCAAAACCTTTTGCAAAAGGCAAAACACTTTGTATTTGCCGCCCACCGTCGCCACGGCGGGCAGGCGCTTTTTCTGCGCGATCCGAACGATTTGCTGCGCAACGTATTCGGGGCGCATGCCGTTTGTTTCGTCGCTTTCCATAACGGCAACACTGCGTGCGATCGCGCCGCCGTAAATGTCGTCGCCGGCAAAATCTTTTTGGCGCGCGGCTGTAAAGCCCGTTTTTACGTCGCCCAAACGGATGGCGCAAGCGGAAATGCCAAACGGTTTCAACTCGTTTAAAAGCGCAAACGACACGGCCTCCTGCGCGGCTTTTGTCGCCGAGTAAAACGACTGGAACGGAATCGAAAAAACAGACGCTGCAGAGGATATAAACACGATCCTCCCCCGGCTTTCGCGCAGCTTCGGCAGGGCGGCTCTTGTTACGGCAATGTGGGCAAAAAAGTTCAGCTCAAACTGCGCGCGGATCTCGCGCATGTCCGTGTACTCCACGCAGCCGGAAACGCCGAACCCGGCGTTGTTGATCAGTAGGTCGATTTGGTCGATTTTTGCGAACGCCGCGTCGATCTCGGCTTGCTTTGTAATGTCGCATTTTATGTTTTGGGCGCCCTTCACGTCGCAGTCGTGTCGCTGCAGGCAGATCACCTGCCAGCCTTTTTGCAGCAGCACCCGCGCTGTTTCCCGGCCGATTCCGCCGGATGCGCCCGTAATCACCGCAACCATAAATTCTCCTCCTGTTCCCGAATTGACGGGTATTTATTGGTTTATGTCCAGTATAGCCACCGACCGTTTGTTTATTGCTTGAAACTGCATTTTAACCGTTTTTGGCACGGCGCTTGGCATTTTTGCTGGCCAGAAACGCGCCCAGCCCCAAAAACACGAGCGGCACCACCAGGCTGTAGATGTAGCGCACATAAAACGGCGCCGTGTCAAACACGTTGTAACCGGCAAAAAACAGATTGCAGTATGCGCCGATCTGCGACAAAATGGTCGTAGCACCGGCCGGGGCGCCGAGCGATCCGGCAAAGGTGTTGAGAACCGGGCCGATCACCAGCATAAATATGTAAAAGATCAGCCCGACCAGACCGCGCCGCCAGTTTGTAAAATAGCCGCAAAGCACGGCGCCGGCCGCGTACACCAGGGTGGTCAGCAGCATCAGCTGCTCCAGCCCCGAAAGCCCGTCAAAAAAGCCCGGCACAACGTAAATGCACCAGCTTACAATGTATACAATGAATGGTTTGAAATTGCTGAACATCTGTCTCGTCCTTTCATCACGCCCAGGCGCGGGCTGTTTTGATCCTTTTTCCGCATCCCGGTTCGCTGCTGTTTGCGCCAGGCGGCAGAATTTTCTGTGTAATTAAAAAAATTTGTAACAATTTTTGGATTTTTGGTTACTATACGTTTAGAAAGGCTCGTTCTGCCCTGTGCAGATGTGCTTGCCTGAAACGGCAATTTGTTGGCAGAAAATCTTTGCGGCCTGCTCACGCCGCGCGGGTGTTTGCCGCATCCGCTGCGAAATTCAAAAGACTCTGTCAGACGCATAAAACCGCCGGCACAATTTGTGCCGGCGGTTTTTGCTGTAATTTGCCGCAGTGCAGTTGTCCTTTAAAACAGCTGCGCCGGTACAAACGGTTTCTTCCGGTTATTCGGCCGTTTTTTTCGCCTGCTCCGGCGTATCTTCAGCAGCCGATTCCGCTTTCGGCACGGCCCCCTGCGGCGTTTCTGGCGTTTTGCTCTGGGCGTTGTCTTCGCCGGAGGGTGCGTCAAAAATGGCCGACATGTCCACGGCGGGCGCGTCGTGCTTTTCCAGCGGCAAGCTCTCTTCCTGCGTTTCGGGCGCCGGCGCGTCCACCGACTCTTCGCGGAAGCTGAACACGGGGCCTGCCGCAAAGTCTGCCGTGCGTTCAAAATCGGCGGCGGAGCGCTCGGACTCAGTCGGTTCGGCCGCAGCCGGCGTTTCTTTTATCGTTCCCGCCGCGTCTGCCGCCTCGGGTCGGGCTTCAGGCGCCGGTGCAGGCTGCGCTTCGGCAAAGGCCGCCGGTTCGGTTTTTTCTTCGGCACAGGCGCTGATCTTCAGCACGCAAACACCGTGGCCGTTTGCCGTGCATGTCACGGTGCGGCCGGTCGTTTCGCCGCCGTCCCACAGATCTTCCATTTTGTAGGTGCCTTCGCTTTTCGCAAAGTTCAGGTACTCGTCGGCACACAGGCTGTCAATGTTAAACGTAAAGCTTTTTGCCTTTTTCGTTTTGTTGAAGAAGCAAAGGACAACGGCGCCGTCTGCAAGCGGCTTGGCCAAAATGTCGGCCGCCGCGCCGGTTTTGATGCGTTTGGCCTGTTTGCCGAGCGCGTCCTGGTCCACATTGATCATGGCTTTGTTCGTCACGATTTTCAGCACGTCGCTTTCGACCGGGCGGCCGCCCTGTACAAACTGGCGGATGTCGTTGCCGAGGATCAGCGGCGCAGCCATCATGCACCACAGCGAGAAGTGCGCTTTGTTTTCGTCGTAGGTCAGGCGGCCGTTGCCGACTTCCAGCATGTCGGGGTCGTTCCAGGCGCCGGGTCCGGCGTATTTATAAAGCCGCACATTGTGCTCGTAAATGCCGCGGATGCTTGCCCAGCTGGCGTTGATGTCGGGCGTGGTGCGCCACAGGTTGCCGGCTTTGCGGCCCCAGCGCCAGGGGAAGTTGGTGCCCCATTCGCAGATGCTGAATGTAATGGGCTTTTCAGGCTGCTTGGTGAACGCGGCCCATTCCTTGGAGGCTTCTTTCAGCGCGGCGCCCATGCGGCGGTACTGCACATAGGCGGAGTCGGCGCGCGTGGCCACCGGGTTGCAGATGGTCACGGTGTTCATGCCCTCCTGCAGCTCTACCATCAGCTGCAGGCGCGAGGTTTTTGAAAAGGCGTTGGCTTTTTTCGGAAAGTCCGCTTCGTACAGACGGCCGTTGATCTTGACCTGCAGGTACAGGGTCTGGTGCATCAGTACCTTGTGGTAGTTGATGGTCAGCACATGCTTGCCGCCGGTCGTCACCTCAAAGGAAAAGCTGGCCTGTCCGGCGCCGTGGTTCAGGTAAGAGATGTAGGAGCCTTCGGGCACGTCCTTGTACGGGGTTTTGCGCGCCATGCCGGTAAAGGCCGCGTCGTCCGCCGTCAGCTTCACAAAGTCTTTTTCGCCGGGGCGGGCAAAGGCCAGCGAGGTCACCAGCGGCGCGTTGCCGCGGATGATCTCATTGTGGCAAAAGTCGTACTTCAGCAGCTCGCAGCCCCAGCTGGCAAACGTGCGCGCATCAAGCAGTTCGTTGCCCAGGCTGGCGGGCAGGTCCTCGCAGGTGTAGGCGCCGTTGGAGGAATAAATGCCGACCTTCAGCCCAAGCGCGTTGATTTTGGTCACCAGGTCGCGGATGCCGTGGCGGAAGTTGGTCAGGTCGTGCTGCAGCATACCGTCCTTGTCGCGGCCGGAGCTCTGCCAGCAGTCGTCCAGGTTGATGAAGTTGTAGCCGCAGTCGGCCAGGCCGCTGTCTTTCATGGCTTTGGCCGTGTCGTAGATCAGCTCTTCGTCAATGTTCTGGCGAAAGGTGTTCCAGCTTGACCAGCCCATCGGCGGGGTCAGGGCAGTGCCGTTGCTGTAGTCCTCGTCCTCTTCGGGGTCGATCGTCATCTGCACCGGCCTGGTGTACTGTTTCAGCACGCAAAGCGGGCAGCGGCCGCTTGCCTTGCACGAGAAAAACCACGCCACGAACCAAATGAGGGCCACGGCGATCACGGCGAGCAAAATGATCAAAGCAATCATCACATAATCTCCTTACTTTATGCAGTTTATTGCGGCAGCGCCGCAGTGCACCGCCGGTTGCGGCGGCGTTATATATAGTTGTGTTCGTTTAAAAAAGTGTGGGCGCCCTGCAAAATCTCTTTGTCGTTGTCAAAGCGCAGCAGCGACAGCGCACGGTCCTCGGTCAGCCAGATGTAGTCCTCGATCTCCTCTTTCTGGATCTTTGTGGTCGTGTCGTCTGTTGTGCCGATAAAAATGGACACCTGCTTTTCAATGCGGTTTTGGATCTTGTATTTCGAGACCATTTCAAACCCGTCTATAAAACGGATGTGCAGCCCGGTCTCTTCCAGCACCTCGCGCGCAGCGGTTTGGTGCTTGGTTTCACCGGGCTCAATGTGGCCTTTCGGAAAGCCCCAGTTGGAGGAACGCTTGTTTTTGATGAGCAGGTAGCGTACCTCGCCTTTGATATCGCGAAAAACAACGGCGCCGCAGCTGCTTTCATACAGGCATTCCAGCCGGTAGCCGCGAAAGCGCTTTTTGGTGTCGATGTATTTTGCAATGTCGTTGATGATGTATCGGGAGCTTTTCGGCGCTACGATCCAGATGCGCCGTCCTTTTTTGTTGGAAAGTGTCGCGATCACGCGACCGTCAAAGTTCTTCACGGGGTGATCGATCCCCATGACAAACGCCGTTTGATTTTCTTTTCCGATCACGGTGCCGAAATTCAGCGGATAGGTCTTGCCGTCGGTGCCTGTTGAACCTATCGGGTCGGTAATCCTGACTCTTGCGTATTTGCCAAGCATAGTTTCACCACCGAGTCAATGATTACAATATACTGCTATTATATCGAAAATCGGCCTTATAATCAAGCGAATTGTGCATTTTGCCCGCTTATTTTCGCACGCTGCGTTTGCACGCCGCCCTGCAAGGCGCCGTTGCGGCTTTCCCGGAGCGTGTATTTTGCGATAGTACATATAATTGCACCAAAAACAATTTGCCATTGCTTTGCGCCGCCAGTCGTGTTATCCTGAAGCTGTCAAGGGAAGTTCCCCGGCGAATACGTTACTTAAAGGAGATTTTTGTTATGTGGGTCATCATTATTGTTGGCGTGATTCTCGCTTGGTTTATTGTGCAGTTCAAAGACTTTTTCATCATGCTGTGCAACGACACAAGCACCCCCGACCTTTTTACTAAGCACGGCGGCGTGTCCAAAATGGATCTGATCCAGCGCGACCAGATGGCCGCCAAAACAAAAAAAGAGGCCGCCCAGGCCATCAAACGCTATAAATAAGCGGCCGTATGAAAGAGAGGAAAGACGTGCAAACCACGCTGTGCAACGCTTTTGCGCTTTACGAAAAAGAATTTGGCGAAGCTTTCCCAACGATTCCATTGGCGCTTTCGAGAACAGAGCAGGAATTGCTGGCCATGGTCCACACGTGTATTGCGCGTGGCAAAACCGTGTACGATCTGGGATTTTGCACTTTGCATACGGATATACAATATTGAGATATTCCCTAATTTTTCTTGGTATGGTATAATACATAAAAAAGCGTTTTTAAATGGTTGTTATTGTAGTTCCCTAATTTTTCTTGGTATGGTATAATTGCAAATCGCGTCTGCCGAGCAGGAAAAGATTGTAGTTCCCTAATTTTTCTTGGTATGGTATAATAGCCGGTATAGCGATAGATAAAAGAATAGCATTGTAGTTCCCTAATTTTTCTTGGTATGGTATAATCGGCCAAGCTGCACTCGATTATCTGATGAGATTGTAGTTCCCTAATTTTTCTTGGTATGGTATAATTCGCCTCCTTGTAGCATCAGCATAGCATAAATTGTAGTTCCCTAATTTTTCTTGGTATGGTATAATCCTGTCTCTTATACACATCTGACGCTGCCGACGACTTAA
>URDW01000048.1 GCA_900546735.1 uncultured Oscillospiraceae bacterium | reverse complement strand
TGTATAAGAGACAGGTTCACAGCCGGACGCATGCCCGAGAAGAACAGGTCGCTTTCCAGAAAGATCTGGCCGTCGGTGATGGAGATCACATTGGTGGGAATATAGGCAGACACGTCGCCGGCCTGCGTTTCAATGACCGGCAGCGCCGTAATGGAACCGCCGCCGAGCGCATCGGACAAACGGCTGGAACGCTCCAGCAGCCTGGAATGCAGGTAAAACACGTCGCCGGGGTATGCCTCACGGCCGGGCGAACGCTCCAGCAGCAGCGACAGCGCACGGTACGCGACGGCGTGCTTGGAAAGGTCGTCGTAAACGATCAGCACATCCTTGCCCTGGTACATGAAATACTCGGCCATCGCGGTGGCCGCATAAGGCGAAATATACTGCAGCGACGCCGGCTCACTGGCTGTGGAGCAGACAACGATCGTATACTCCATAGCGCCGTGCTTTTTCAAAGTGGAAACCAGATTGGCCACGGTAGAAGCCTTTTGACCGATCGCATTGTAAATGCAGATCACGTTCTTGCCTTTCTGGTTCAGGATGGTGTCCAGTGCGATAGAAGTCTTGCCGGTCTGACGGTCGCCAATGATCAGCTCACGCTGACCGCGGCCGATCGGGAACATGGAGTCAATGGCCAAAATGCCCGTTGCAAGCGGTTCGCAGACCGACTTACGGTCAATGATGCCCGGGGCGTCATTTTCCACGGGACGGTAACCGTCTGCCTGGATCTCGCCGGCGCCGTCGATCGGTTCGCCGAGGGCATTGACGATGCGGCCGATAAACTGCTCGCCGACCGGAACACCTGCGTTTTTATGCGTGCGCTTGGCCTTGGTGCCCTCATGGATGCCGACTTCGCTGCC
Source organism: uncultured Oscillospiraceae bacterium (assembly GCA_900546735.1). GTDB lineage: Bacteria > Bacillota > Clostridia > Oscillospirales > Acutalibacteraceae > Scybalenecus > Scybalenecus merdavium. The sequence continues at coordinate 12,457 of URDW01000048.1, read as the reverse complement.
AAACAAAATGCAGCCGACTTCGCCGTGCTTCAGGTCCTGCACCATGCCTTTTACGCCGTTTTCAAACACAACGATCTCACCGTACATGACGTGTTCCATGCCGTAAACCGTGGCAATGCCGTCGCCGACACGCACAACCGTGCCGATTTCTTCGCTGCCGCCGTTGAAATCAAAATGGATGATCTTTTCCTTGAGTATTGAAATGATCTCGTTCGAATTGATGGTGCTCATTTACTCCACTTCCCCCACCAGATTTTGTTTTAATGCGTTCAGCCGGCTTTTCAGACTGCGGTCATAAACAATGTCGCCGCAGCGGATCTGAAAGCCGCCGAGCAGCGAGGGATCCTGCCTGATCTCAACGCGTGCTTCCTGAAAACCGTGTTTTTTGCAGATAAACTTTTTAATGCGTTCACACTGGTCTTTGTCGGGCGGTGTGATGCATGTAATGATGATCTCGGCCACGCCGCGGCTTTTTTCCTCAAGCGCCTGCAGCGCCTGCGCGACCAGCGAGATCTGGCTGATGCAGCCGTTTTCACACATCAGCTTGACCAAATTGGCACATTCGCCCTGAAAAAGCGCATCGGCCGCCGCCTGCTTTTCCCGTTCGGGGACAACAGGCGAAGACAACGCCTGCATCAGCTGTGTGCAGCCTGAAAACGCGGAAACGACCGGGGCAAGCTGCTTGCTTGTGACGCCGGCCGCCTGCAGCGCCCGGGCATAATTAATCGCCGTCTGTGTCATTTTGCTCTACCTCGTCCATGAACGCGTCGTACATGTGCTTATTCTGTTTCGGATCATTCGTTTCCTCAACGATTTTTTCAGCTGCGGTCATTGCGATTTTTGCAATATCACTTTCCACAGAGCGCAGCGCAGCCTGACGCTCGTTTTCGATCGATTTACGGGCGTCCTGTACCATGCGGTCTGCCTCGTCGGCAGCCGATTTCACGATTTTGTTGTACTGCGCATCGGCGTTCTTTTTGGCCTCCTGCAGCATGCGGGCGCTTTCGTCCCCCGCACTTTGCATTACGCCTTCGTACTTTTCTTTTAAAGCTGCCGCCTCTTTCTCCTTTTGCGCCGCCGAATCAAACTGGCCGTTGATCATTTCACGGCGCTGCTCCATTACCTTTAAAATGCGCCCAAAGAGAAACTTTTTGGCAAAAAGATAAAAGATGACCAAATTTAAAATGGTCCAGAAAATGTTCCAAAAATCAATGTCAAGCATAAGTGCACTCCCTTTCCGCAGCTGAAATTTTACAGCTCAAAAAGTTAACCGCCAAGCACAAAAATGATCAGAATGCTGGCAACCAGGCCGTAAACAGCCGTAGCTTCAGCCAGAGCGCCGCCGAGGATCAGGGTCGTTCTGATCTGACCGCCCGCTTCGGGCTGACGTGCAATAGCTTCTGCAGCTTTACCTGTGGCCATGGAAATGCCGAAGCCGGCAAATGCACCGCCGAGCACGGCGATGGCTGCACCGATCGCAAGAAGAGATGTAGACATAGTGATTACTCCTTTACATTAGTAATTGTTTATTCAAAAAGGAACCGCGGCTATTCGTCGCTGATCGCCTCCTGAATATAAATGGAATTTAAAAATACAAATACATAGGCCTGTATGAAACCGTCAAATATATCGAAATACAGGCTCAGCACCATCGGTACCACAGCCGGAACGACCATTTTGATCAGTTCCATCAGGATAAATGCGCCAAGGATGTTGCCGAACAGTCGCATACAAAGTGAAAGCGGCTTGATGACCAGCTCCAGCACATTGTTGAACAAAACGACCGGCGACGGTTTGGCAAAGCTTTTGAGCCAGCCGCCCGGGCCTTTCTGGCGAATGCCGGCAACTTGAATATAAATGATGCTGGCAACGGCCAGGCCGATCGTCACATTCATATCTTTTGTAGGGGGCTTAAAGCCAAAAATGCCGACCATGTTGGACGCGCCGATGATGACCGCAAGCGACATCAGCCACGACAGATGCTTTTCTGCGCCGGGACCGACCGCATCGCGGAAAAAGGCCGCCATCTTGTCCACACACATTTCCAGGAAAAGCTGGCGCTTTGAAAGCGGACCTTCGACCTTTAAGCCGCGTGTCAGCAAAAGGGACAGCAGCATAATTACGGCCATAATGATCCACATCACGACAATGGATTCCTTGATCGTAACCGGGACGCCGAACACACTGAACGAAAACACATTTTCACAGTTGAGCTCTTCAATCAGTCTTTCACCGATATCCACAGGTCTGCCCCCTTTCCGAAATTCTAAACAAATCCTTAAATGTTCTTATTACTATATACACCAACTCGAAAAAAACTGCAATAGTTAAAGTGATAATTTTCTGCTTTTTTGTTTATAACGACAAATTTTTTCAGCTCAAATTCCTATATTTTAGTTAGTTATGAGCTTGCATTTTTCGGCAAATGTCTTTACATTACCGCACGGCGGGAGTATAATCAAAGAAAAGTCGTGTTATATATTATAAAGAAGTAATATATTAATAAAACCATATTTAAAACACAACTCAGGAGGTAATGTATGTCCATTTTAGTCACTGGCGGCGCCGGCTACATCGGCAGCCACACCTGCGTGGAGCTTTTGAACCAGGGGTACGACGTTGTAATCGTAGACAACTTTTACAACTGCAAACCCTCCAGCCTGACACGCATCCGCGCACTTGTGCAAAAACCGTTTTCCTTTTACAACTGCGACATCCGGGACAAAAACGGCCTGCAGAAAATTTTTGAAAATGAAAAAATCGACTGCGTCATTCACTTTGCCGGTCTCAAGGCAGTCGGTGAAAGCGTGGAAAAGCCGCTGGAATACTTTGAAAACAACGTCAGCGGTACGGTGACCCTGCTGGAAGTTATGCGCGACAACGGCTGCAAGAGCATCATCTTCTCCTCCAGCGCAACGGTGTACGGCATGAACAACGTCAGCCCCCTGAAAGAGGACATGGAAGTCGGCGGCGTAACGAACCCCTACGGCCGCACCAAGTTCATGATCGAATGCATTTTGCAGGATCTTTATGTATCGGACAACAGCTGGCGCATCTGCCTGCTGCGCTACTTCAACCCGATCGGCGCGCACAAGAGCGGCACCATGGGTGAAGACCCGAACGGCATTCCGAACAACCTGATGCCTTACATCACCCAGGTAGCGATCGGCAAGCGCGAATGCCTGAACGTGTTCGGCAACGATTACGACACACCGGACGGCACCGGCGTGCGCGATTACATCCATGTAGTCGACCTGGCGCTCGGCCATGTAAAAGCCGTGGAAAAATGTGCCGAGGGCGCAGGGCTGCACATCTACAACCTGGGCACCGGCAACGGCTACAGCGTGCTGGAAGTGGTAAAAGCCTTTGAAAAAGCCAGCGGCAAAGAAGTGCCCTACAAAATCTGCGGCCGCCGCGCCGGCGACATTGCCACCTGCTACTGCGACCCGGCCAAGGCGCTGAACGAGCTGCACTGGAAGGCCGAAAGAGCGATCGACGAAATGTGCGCCGATTCCTGGAGATGGCAGAGCCAGAACCCGGACGGCTACCCGGACGACGGTGAAAAGCCGGCCTACGGCGTGAAAACACAATACTAAAAACAGATCCCCGGTGATTGAATTCACCGGGGATTTTGATGTTTTATAGCTTTATGATTTTAGGACGTGCCCTGCGGCACGGCCGGCTGTTCTTTCAGCCACAAAAGATACTCTTTATTTTCCTGCGCCCTGCACAAAAACGGCGCCCATGCCCGGCCGGGTTCAGCGGCCGCCTGCACACAGCGCTGCAGGCAGTCTGCATATTGCTGCAGACGCGGCGCCAGCAAACGCTCCGCCGCCGGCTGCGGCACGGCACAGAAAAGTGCCGTGCCGTCATACACAGCAAAGCCCATTGCGTGCGTTTCGGTATGCACAGCCGAACACGCCTGCCCAACGGCATGGAACCGCGCGGCGTCGGCCGGGTCGCTTACCGTTTTGGCCATAGCGTGCACCTGCAAAATATAGGACTTGGCCTGCGGCATTTTGACCTTGCCGGATGCCCAGGCAAAGCAGACCTCCACCGCCGTCTGCACATCGCTGTGCTGCGGATATTTTTCGGCCAGTTCCCCGGCCGTCTGCCGCGCCATCGTCAGCGCCCAGAGCACGACCGTACGCCGGTCACACCGGCAAAGCTGCATGCGAAACAGCTGCAAACAGTCACTTTGGCGCGTAAATAAAATCTGACAGCCGCGCTTCTTTCGCGCATACACGTCGCTTAGATCCATTTATACCATGCCTCCGTTAACACCGAGCACCTGACCCGTAATATACGGATTCTGCGTCAGGGCGTAAATTGCCTGCGCCGCCTCCTGCGGCGTACCCAGACGGCCGCAGGGCACCTCCTGCGCAAGATCCTGCGCATCAAACGGCGCGTTCATGCGCGTGTCGATAATGCCGGGCGCCACGCAGTTGACCGTAATGCCGGAGGGCGCCAGCTCCTGCGCCAGCGCTTTAGTGAGGCCGATCACGGCGGCCTTGCTCATGGAATAAGCCACCTCACAGGATGCACCTAGCTGCCCCCACACGGACGACACGTTGATGATGCTGCCGCTGTGGCGTTTTAACATCAGTAGTGCGGCCTGCTTGGCGCAGAAAAAGGCTGCGCGGGCATTGACCTGCATCACCTGCTCATAACCCGCAAGCGTTGTGTCGTTGATCTGCCTGATCAGGCTGACGCCGGCGTTGTTGACCAGCACATCCAGCCGGGCAAACTGTGAAAAAAGCGCCTCGATCTGCGAAAGGTCGCGCAGGTCGCACGGAACAGACTGCACCCCGGCAAGCGTACACGGCGTTTCGTGCACCGTAACAAACACTTCGTACCCATTTTGCAAAAAAAGTTCTGCCGCTGCACGGCCGATGCCGGTTGCACCGCCCGTGATCAAAACTGTTTTCATAAAATCACCAAAGCCATTTTACCATACCCCGCCCCAAACATCAACCGTGCAGGCCCGAAAGACAGCGGTTGAATTCTCAGGCGCGATACGCTATAATAAGACAGGTGATAAATATGAAGAAACAAGAAGAATTTTACACGATTTCCATTTACATTGATGAAAACGAGAACCTTATCGGCATTCCCTGCGGCAAAAGCAAAAAATACGGCGTGGCCGACATTGACAAGGTGCTTTTGCTCAAGGCGCCGTATACGCACGAGCGGCTGGAAAAATACATTGAAGAGGTCATGGACGCGTGCTACACGAAAGAGCACAACGACGACAGCGAAGTTTCCACCATTGAGAAGTACACAAAAGTAAAGGGCTTTGTAAACGCTACTGCCCCCTACACGCTGATTTCCATTGTGAAAACGAAAGAGACCTACTCGCTGATGCCGACGTTTTACGACTATGAGCGCGGCCCGCTGCTGATTGACGACGACGAGCGCATTTTGCCGGTGGAGTACACACCGGGCGAACTGGCCGCCATTTTCCGCGACCTGATCGAAGTGTATGTAAAGGCCAACGTGTTTTACAAAGAAAAAGAAGAACTGGAAAGGCGCAAAAAAGCCTCTGAAAACAAATAAGAAACACAAAAAGAAAGATCCGGCATTAAGCCGGATCTTTCTTTTTGCAGAATTCCAATCGGAAAAAGGAAATTATTCTTTTTTATTGTCCTGTGCATCGTCCTGAACAGGTGCGCTTTCGGCGGCCGTATCGGCAGCCGGCACAGTTTCGCCGTTTGCAGCGGCACGCTGTGCACGCAGCACTTTCAGTTCTTCCAAAATACGGGCATGCTCTTTGTCGCTCAAAGCGTACTTGATGGTGGGGATGACGGAAAGCAGAAGACCGATGGCCGGCGGAATGGACACAAGGAACATCATAGCGGCCGCATACGGCTCATAATCCGTTTTAAAGTTTGCGCCGTTGTTCAGCGCATTGACCATTGCCTCTACATTGGAGTCGCTGTAGCCAACATATTCATAGACCAGCGAGCTGATGATGGTGGCAATACCGGCACCAAGCTTGGTGCAGAAAGACTGGCCGGAGAAGAAGATGCCGTCGGGGCGGATGCCCTTCGGGTTGACATACTCTTCATAGTCCACGCAGTCGGCGATCATGACGGACTGCATTACATTGACCGCACCCATAGACGCACCGGCAAGCAGGAACACAAAGAAAGCAATGGCAAGCCACAGCGGCTGGTCAAGACCGCCCTTAGCCGGGTCGGCCAAGCTATAGACAACAAAAATCAGCACAAACGGAATGGCGCCGATCAGGCTGCATGCGTTATAGAAGGTTTTCTTTTCGACTTTTTCAATGATCTTCGGCACAAGCGCCATAGCGCCGAACTGGCCGCCGAACACAGCGCCGCCGATAATGACAAGCTGCAGAAGCGCCGTCATCATGTTGCCATTGCCGAAATAATATGTAAGCAGTGTCATAGCCACGATCATCAGCAGCTGCAGCGGTGCACGCAGAATACTGGAGATGAGGATCTGACGATAAGGCTTGTTCTGCCACATCAGTTTAATGTTTTCAATCAGGGTGTGGCGTTCTTCCGTCTGCGACACGCGCTCTTTGGTATAAGCCGCACACTGGAACAAAAGCGTGCCAATGACTGTGCAGACAACGGCCGTAAGCACAAAGCCCTTTTGCATGGCGTTGTTCATAGCTACTGTGTCCGTCGTGTCAATACCCTTCTGGAACAGACCGCCGATCGCCTGGCCGATCGTGGTGATCAGGACCATAATACCGCCGATACCGGCCGCGATACGCGCAAACGCCAGGATCTTGGAACGGTCTTTCTCGCTGTCTGTCATCAGTGCGGTAATGCCCCAAAGCGGAACGTCTGCCGCTGTAAAAGCAATGTCCCACATCAGATAGCCAACGGCCATCCACACAAGGATCAGCACCTGACCGGTCGGAGAGGCCTGGGTATAGATGCCGTTGCAGAAGCAAAGGATCGTAATAATACCGATAACAGCCGGTGCAAAAATCAGATACGGCCGGCATTTGCCCCATTTGGAATGCGTGCGGTCCACGATCGTGCCCATGATCGGGTCGTTGATCGCGTCCCATACACGGCCGATGGCCATGATGATACCGAGCGCCATCGCCGGCACGAAGATAACGTTTTGGAAGTAGAAATAAAGACCTGTGGAGACAATGTTGTAGATCATGTTCTGACCAAGCATGCCGAGCAGATACATATTTCTTTCTTTTGGTGTGTAGGTGTTGCTGTAAACAAGTGTTTTATTTTTTTTGCTCACCCGAGATCCCCCTTTCAAATACTACCATTATACATGAGCGATAGACACATGTCAAATTAAATAATTTTTTTCTACTGCAGCATAATATTTTTGAGAAATTCGCACATTCGCGCCACTGGGTCAAATGGCACTGAGCAGCGGTTTCAGGTTTGCCAGCGCATGCGGAATGCCGGCCAAGATCTTACAAAGACCTTTACCCGAGCTCTGGTCGTCATTCAGGATCTGCAAAAGGCCTTCGGCCATTTTTTCGCTGAACACGCCCATGGACATGGCGACAAAATTGCGGATCGGGATCTGCAGCGCCATTTCCTGCAGCATTTTGCCGTCGCCGTTTTCGGCACTGCCGAACTTGCTCATGATGCCGGAAATCAGCCGGCAGATGCGGCCGCCCCACTTTGTGTGGCGCGCATCGTCCAGGCAGTTGTAGATCGTGATCGGCGCACTGGTGTCGACTGTGCGGCACGGCAGTTCGCCATAGACCGCGCTCCATTCCTGGTCGCTGATATTCTGCACATCGGCCGTGTAATAAGACGGCGCCGTCTTGTGATAATCCGGGATCTCGGCTGTGCAGGTGCTTTCCACGGTCAGATCCGCCTGCAGGCGGATGTCGCGGCTGGAGGCGCCCACAAGAATTTCAAAATTACCGCTTTCTACCTGCCAGTCGCCAAGATTTACATTGTAAAAAGCAAAGGCACGCTTGGAAAGCGTCAGCGTGATCACCTGCTCCTCGCCGGCTTTCAGGAAGACTTTTTGGTAACCCTTCAGTTCCTTTTCCGGGCGGAAAATCGTGGACTCTGTGTCTTTTACATAGAGCTGCGCTACCTCTGCGCCGTCCACACTGCCGGTATTTTTGACTTTAAACGTGACCGTGACCTCGTCCGTGTCCTGGATCTTGGCCGCAGAAAGCTGCAGGTCACTGTATGCAAACTGCGTGTAGGACAAGCCATAGCCAAACGGGAACAGCACGTCTTTTTTCGCGGTGTCATAATAACGGTAGCCAATATAGACGCTCTCTTTATGTTCGCTGGCGACCTTGCCCGGGTAATTGCCCCAGGTCGGGTTGTCCTCCAGCGAAAGCGGATACGTCTCTGCCAGTTTGCCGCTTGGGTTCACCGCACCGGTCAGCAGGCGCGCCACGGCGCTGCCGCCGGCCTGGCCGCCGAGCAGCGAATGCAAAACGCCTTTTACAGAGCCGATCCACGGCATGCGCATAACGGAGCCACCTGCCAGAACGACCACGGTGTTTTCGTTGGCGGCGCTGACTGCTTCGATCAGGTCGTTGTGGCACTGCGGAATATCGATCGACTGGCGGTCATAGCCTTCCGCCTCGAATTCTTCCGTCAGGCCGGCAAAAACGATCGCCACATCGGCTGTTTTGGCCTTGGAGACTGCCTCTTTAACAAGGATATCATCGCGCTGGTCCACGCCTTTTTTATAGCCCTGTGCAAAATCGCAGGTAAAGCCGAGCGCTTTCAGGCTGTCGAGCGCATTGTCGATCTTCGTTGGGTTGATGACCGACGAACCGGCGCCCTGGTAGCGCGGCGACTTGGCCATTTCACCGATCACAGCAAGACGCGCGCCCTTTTTCAGCGGCAGAACAGCGCCGTCGTTTTTCAGAAGCACCATAGAGCCCTCGGCCACTTCGCGCGCCACCTCATGGTTGCGGTCGTAATCGCATTCATCCTTTGCGTTTTCAAGCGTTTCTTTCGCTTTTAAAATCAGTTCGACCACGTTGTCTACGCGGGCATCCAGATCTGCTTCCGGCAGCGTGCCGTTTTGTACGGCGTCGATCAGCTTCTGTGTATTGTATTCGCCAGAGCTCGGCATCTCAAGATCGGTGCCGTATTTCACGCCCTCCACGCGGTCCACGCTGGCGCCCCAGTCGGTGACGATCAGGCCCTTGAAGCCCCACTCGTCGCGCAGCACCTTTTGCTGCAGCCATTCGCTTTGCGAGCAATATGTACCGTTTAAGCGGTTGTAGGCGTTCATGACCGTCCACGGCTGCGACTCCTTCACCGCGATCTCATACTGGGCAAGGTACAGTTCACGCATTGCGCGTTCATCGATCGCCTCATTGACGACCATGCGGAAAGCTTCCTGCGAATTGCAGGCAAAATGCTTCAGCGACGCACCAATGCCTTTGGACTGGATGCCGTTGATCAGTGCAGCGGCATTTTTACCGGCCAGGTACGGATCCTCAGAAAAATACTCAAAATTACGGCCGCAAAGCGGTGAACGCTTGATATTGGCGCCGGGGCCGAGAATGACCGACACCTTCTCATGAATACACTCATCGGCAAGCGCCTGTCCCATTTTGTAAACAAGCGCCGGGTCCCAAGCACACACATTGGTGGCAGCCGGCGGCATGCAGGTGGCCGGCACAGAATTGCCCAGGCCGATCTTCTTGTCCTCTTTCGAGGGGTTGGGATTTTGTTTTCTGAGCCCGTGCGGGCCGTCGGTCAGCATGATCACCGGCAGGCCGAATTTTTCTGAACCTTTGGCATGCCAATAGTCTTTGCCGGAAACCAGACGGACCTTTTCTTCCAGCGGCATCTGGCTGACGATTTCAGGATGCTTCATAAAAACTCCTTTCAAATGGTGGGGTGTTTACAAATTTCCGCTCCCAAAAGGGCGGTTTTCATTATTATACAATATAAAAAGCGATTTGCAAAGATTTTTTAGCAGAAAAGAACAAAAAAATAAACAAATTCTAAATAGAGCGCCCATCTGCTGCCCAAATGAAAAAATTTATGGAAAATACAGGCCGGATGCGCTATAATAATCCTAACAATCTGACGAGGCGAAAAGATGAAGATCGGTTTTTATGATTCCGGCATCGGCGGGCTGAGCGTACTGCAGACAGCCATGGAAATGCTGCCGAATGAAGAGTTTATATATTACGCAGACACGGACCATGTACCCTACGGCGAAAAAAGCAACGATGAAATTTTGGCGTTTGCGCGCCGGGCCGTGGACTTTTTGATCGCAAAAGACGCCAAAGCCATTGTGATCGCCTGCAACACCGCCACAAGCGTGGCCGCCAAATACCTGCGCGGTGTGCACACGCTGCCGATCATCGGCATGGAACCGGCCGTAAAGCCGGCTGTGGAAGAAAAAAACCACAAGCGCATTTTGGTCAGCGCCACACCGGTCACCATACGCGAAAAAAAGCTGCACGACCTGATCGAGCGGGTCGATCTGCACCACGAGACCGACCTGATCGCACTTGGCGGCCTTGTCACCTTTGCCGAGCGCAGCGAATTTGACTCGCCCGCCGTACACGCCTATCTAAAAGAAGCGCTTGCCCCGTTTGCATCTGAAAACTACTCGGCTTTCGTGCTTGGCTGCACGCACTTTAACTATTTTAAAGACACGCTGCGCCAGATCCTGCCGGCGCACATTCGCTTTGTAGACGGCTGCGACGGCACGGCCAGGCAGCTTAAAAACGTGCTGACGCAAAATGGCCTTTTGGAGCAAAACAAAAGGTCTGCCGAATTTTACTTTTCCGGCAGACCTGCAGATTCCGATAAAGAAAAAGCGTATTTTCACCAGCTGCTCGGCCGGCTGGAAGCCATGGCCAAAATCAGCTGAGTGCTTTTTCACGCGACTGACGGTCAAGCTTTTTGGCGATCAGCGGCACGACCTCGTCCTTTTGAATGTGCAAAACAAGCGCAAATTCCTCATACAAAATATTTTCCGCTTCACGAAAGAGCTGCTCGTCACCGGCGTGCAGCTTTTTTCCGTTTTCCAGAAGCTCCTGCTTGTGCAGATAAAGAGACTTGATCATTTTCATAATGCGAAAGCAATCGCCGCTTTTCAAAATGGTGCGAAACGTTTCCTTGCGTGCAGCCGAATCTTCGATCCAGTCGGCTTTTTCATCCGGCATGGCGTCTATGATGGCATAGATCTCCTCCGGCTGCAAAATACGGCGCATTTTACCCACCAGCGCCTCGTTGGAAAGCGGCACATAAACGGTATTGTTGCTGCGCGTGACCGGCGTCAAAATATAGTACATCTCTTTTTTACCGCAAAAATTTTCTTCACAGATCTGCGTGATTTTGCAAACGCCGTTCACGCCGTACTGCACCAGATCTCCTTCCCTGAACAAAAAAACACCTCCAAATTAAAGTTCACCGCGCGCAAACGCACGCAGATTGGTATAAATCAGTTCAAACAGACGCCCCTGCGTCTGTTCAGAAACAAAGCTGTTGTGCGGGGAAAGAAGCACATTGTCCAGCTTCCATAAAGGACTGTCGGCAAAAAGCGGTTCATTTTCAAACACATCGAGCGCCGCCCCTTTCAAAACACCGCTTTGCAGTGCAGAAATCAGCGCCTGCTCGTCCGCAAGCCCGCCGCGCGCCACATTAATAAATACGGAGCCGGCACGCATGACGGAAAACCTTTTTGCATCAAACAGATGGTACGTCTCTTTGGTAAGCGGCAAAGTCAAAACAACGGCGTCGCTTTGCGCCAAAGCCGCATCCAGCTGTTCGACCGAATACAAGCCGTCGATCGATTCATCTGCCACTGACAGCTTTTGATCTACAGCAAGCACACGGCAGCCAAATGCTTTGAGCCGCACAGCCACCGCCTGGCCAACGCTGCCGTACCCCACAATGCAAACGGTTTTGCCGCACAGTTCCAAAAGGCCGCGTTCCTTTTGCCAAAGACGGGCTTGCTGATTGGCATAAAACCGGGCAGACGCTTTGTAAATTTCCAAAAGCTTAAGCACGACCCACTCCGCCATCGGCACACTATACACACCGCAGGCATTGCGCAATAAAATTCCATGATCGTGCATATACTCCAGCGGCACCCGATCGAGCCCTGCGCTTGTGAGCTGTACAAACTTCAAATTTTCAAACAAAGCAATATCGTTGTACAAAAACAAACTGTTGCATACGGCTGCGTCAAACGACTTGCAGTCTACATCCAGCGCACAGCGTTCTTCCTGCACAAACACCGGCGTGTAGCCAAGTGCTTCTATCGCCTGCAGCTGCGCATCTGTATAAGCAAATGCACCTGTTAACAATAACTTCAAAAAAACACACCCAATTTCTTTGCAACAGATCGTCAAGCAACTTAACAACAATAATTATAGCACATTTTCACAAAAAATGTAATGGCGTTTTGGGCATTTCATCTGAAAAAGTTTAAAGTTTGACTTGATTTTTACTTTTTATTTTAGTATAATAGCATTCGTCCTGTCTCTTAT
>URDW01000047.1 GCA_900546735.1 uncultured Oscillospiraceae bacterium | reverse complement strand
ATTTTATAAATCTGAAAACCCAGTGCAAAAACAGCAAAAAACACCAAAAAACGGCCGTTTTCGTCAGAATGAACAAGAAATAGAATGGTAAAGGCGGCTATATTTTATGTGCAGATACTTGACGGATTTGCATATCTGTATTATCATTAAAATGTACTAGTTCTTTGCTTTTTGTACAATAAAAGGTATATCGGAGATGGTTTTATGCTTAAAGAGGGGCAGGTCAGGATCCCGTCCGGCTGCGCGATCGCAGCCATTGTTGACCGCAAGGGCGAACGTTTCAGCGGCGAACAGATCATTCGTTCCATTTCACTGATGCACGACCGTTCCAACGGTCTCGGCGGCGGCTTTGCGGCTTACGGCATTTATCCTGAGCACGCAGAGTCCTACGCGTTTCATGTGTTTTATGACAATGATGCTGCCAGACGCACCTGTGAAGAGTTTTTGTTCAAGCATTTCAATGTGGATGTCAGCGAGCGCATCCCGGTGCGCAAGGTGCCGTCTATCGGCCATGGGCCGGACATCTGGCGTTACTTTGCCGTGCCGAACAAGGTGCGTATGCATGAGTCACGCCTGGACGAAGAGGAATATACGTCGCGCTGTGTAACGCGTGTAAATACGTCGATCGGCGGTGCGTTCATTTTTTCAAGCGGTAAAAACATGGGCGCTTTTAAAGCCGTTGGTTACCCGGAAGACGTCGGCGAGTACTACATGCTTGAAAATTACGAGGCGTACCTTTGGACGGCGCACGGCCGCTTTCCGACGAATACGCCCGGCTGGTGGGGCGGCGCGCACCCGTTCACGCTGCTTGACTGGTCCATCGTGCACAACGGCGAGATCTCGTCTTACGACGCCAACCGCCGCTATATTGAGCAGTTTGGCTACCGCTGTACGCTGCAGACCGACACGGAGGTCATTACATATTTGTTCGACCACCTTGTGCGCCACCATCAGCTGCCCATCGATGTGGCAGCCGATGTGCTGACGGCGCCCGAGTGGGACGAGATCGACAAAATGCCCGAGGAAAAGCGCAATTACTTCACCCAGCTTCGCTCCATTTACAGCGGCGCGCTCGTCAACGGCCCGTTTTCCGTCATCGTCGGCTCCAAGCAGGGTCTGCTTGCCATCAACGACCGGCTGAAGCTGCGCTCCCTGACGGCTGCCACCAAGGGCAACCGCGCTTATTTCGCGTCTGAGGAAAGCGCCATTCGCATTATCTGCCCGGACCCGGAAAAAGTCTGGTCCGTTTCGGGCAGCGAACCGGTTTTTGTGCCGGTAGAACATAAGGAGGAGGCTGTATTATGATCCATTTCATCCCGCCGGAGTTCCGCATCGTGCGCGACAAGGAGCTTTGCATCAACTGCGGCTGCTGCGTGCGCCAATGCTGCTTTGATGTGCATTCGTTTGCGGATGACGGCAAAACAGTCATCTCCAACAGCACGGCCTGCGTGGCCTGTCACCGCTGCGTGGACCTTTGCCCGACCGGTGCGCTGCGCGTGGAAAAATATGTCTGCGACTACCGTGAAAACGCCAACTGGACGGCGCGCTATCAAAAAGAGATCTGCCGCCAGGCCGATACGGGCTCTGTGCTGCTGTCTGCCATGGGCAATCCGGAACCGTATCCGATCTATTTCGATAAGATCCTTTTGAATGCCGCCCAGGTCACTAACCCGTCCATCGACCCGCTGCGCGAACCGATGGAGATCCGCACCATTCTGGGCCGCAAGCCCGACAAGCTGAAGGTGGAGCGCAAGGGCAAATCGGTGACCGATATGCCGCCGCAGGTCGTGGTGGAAACGCCTATTCTGTTCTCTGCCATGAGCTTCGGCTCCATCAGCCTGAACGCACAGAAAAGCCTTGCCATGGCCGCTAAAAACCTGGGCACGCTTTTCAACACCGGTGAGGGCGGCCTGCACCCCGATCTGCACGAATATGGCGACTGCGCTGTGGTACAGGTCGCTTCGGGCCGTTTCGGCGTGCACAAAGATTACCTGAACAACTGCCGGTATGTGGAAATTAAAATCGGCCAGGGCGCCAAGCCCGGCATCGGCGGCCATTTGCCCGGTGAAAAGGTCAATGTGGAGGTCTCCAACGCCCGTATGATCCCGGTCGGTTCAGATGCCATTTCGCCGGCTCCGCACCACGACATTTATTCGATCGAAGACCTGCGCCAGCTTATCTGGAGTTTGAAGCAGGCGACCGACAATAAAAAGCCGGTTTCGGTTAAAATCGCTGCCGTGCACAATGTGGCGGCCATTGCCTCCGGTATTGCGCGCGCCGGTGCAGATATCATCGTGATCGATGGCTACCGCGGCGGTACAGGCGCCGCGCCGACGCGTATCCGCGACAACGTCGGCATCCCGATCGAGCTTGCGCTTGCTGCGGCCGACCAGCGTCTGCGCGACGAAGGCCTGCGCTCCAGCGTTTCGCTGATTGCGGCCGGTTCGTTCCGCTGCTCCAGCGACATCGTCAAGGCCATTGCCTTGGGCGCCGATGCCTGCTATATCGCCAGCTCTGCGCTGATCGCTATGGGCTGCCATATGTGCCGCCAGTGCAACACCGGCAAATGCAACTGGGGTATTGCGACCCAGCGGCCGGATCTGACCAAGCGGCTGAACCCGGAAATCGCGCACAAGCGTGTGGAAAATCTGATCAATGCCTGGAACCATGAGATCAAAGAGATCATGGGCGGCATGGGCATTAACGCCATCGACTCTCTGCGCGGCAACCGCCTGATGCTGCGCGGCATCGGCCTGTCGCAGAAAGAACTTGACATTCTCGGCATCAAACACGCCGGCGAGTAAGGAGGTTCGGTATGAAAAAAGTATTTGCCAGAGAGCAGTATTGTGTGAACTGCCACCTTTGTGAAGTGTACTGCCGGGTCAACCACTCGCAGTCCAAAGACATATTGAAAGCGTTTCATTCGGAAGATCTTGCACCGGCGCGTGTAAAGGTGTACGGTGACAACATGGTGTCTGTTGCCGTCAACTGCCGCCATTGCGACGACCCGGCCTGTGTCAAAGCCTGCATTACCGGCGCCATGTCCAAAGACCCGAAGACCGGCATCGTTTCGGTGGACCAGGACCGCTGCATCGGCTGCATGACGTGTCTTTCCGTCTGTCCGGTCGGCTGCATCATCCCCGGCCCGGTCGCTTATAAGTGCGACCTGTGCGGCGGCGAGGAACCGCCGGCCTGTGTGAAAAACTGCCCCAACCGGGCGCTTGTATTTTTAGAGGACGGAGGCGACGAGGCATGAATTATGTGATCATCGGCGCGTCGGCCGCCGGGCTGGCTGCGGCGGAGACGATCCGCAGCCACGACAGGACCGGCCGCATCACGGTGCTGACGGATGAGGCGTACCTGCCGTACAGCCGTCCGTCCATTTCGTATTATTTAAAAGGCTCTGTGCGTGAAAGCGGCATGTACCTGCGCAAAAGCGCCTACTACCGGCAGAAAAATATAGAAGTTCTGACCAATTCCAAAGTCACGCAGATCGACCGCAGTGCAAAGGCTGTTTTCTGCGGCCGCAGAAAGTACCCTTACGACAAGCTCTGTATTGCGACCGGCTCCAAGCCGTTTGTGCCGCCGATGGAGAATATCGAGCGTAAAGACAATGTTTACACGTTTTTGGACCTTGCCTCGGTCAAAAAAATCAAAGAGGCCGCCGGGCCGGAAACGCGTGCCGTTGTGGTCGGCGCCGGTCTCATCGGCTTAAAAGCGGCGGAGGGCCTTTCCAAAGTCTGCAAGTCGGTCACGGTTGTGGAACTGGCCGACCGTGTGCTTTCCTCCATACTGGACACGGGCGCTGCCAAGCCCGTTAAGAAGCATCTGGAGGCAAACGGCCTGACGTTCTGCCTGGAAGACACCGTCGTAAAGGCAGAATCCCGCGGCCGCAAAGTGACAGCGGTAGAGCTGAAAAGCGGACGACGCCTGCGCTGCGATCTTTTGGTCGCCGCTGTCGGTGTGCGCCCGCATACGGAACTTGCCGAGGCCTGCGGCCTGGAAGTTGCGCGCGGCATTGTGACCGACCCGAAGACGATGTGCACCTCTGATCCCGATATTTTTGTGGCCGGCGACTGCGTATCCAGTGTGGATATGCTGGATGGACAGCGTAAGATCATTGCCCTGTGGCCGAACGCCGTAAAGCAGGGCATTGCGGCAGGCATGCACATGTGCGGCGTGCAGCAGGACGGTGAACCGGCCTTTTCGGTCAATGCGATCGATTTTTACGGCATGCGCATCAGTACCTGCGGCATTGTCAGCCCGCCGGATGAGACATATACGGTGCGTGTGCAGGCAGGCGAGGGGTCTTATAAACGCCTGGTACTGCATGAAAACCGGCTGGCCGGCTACATTCTGATCAACGCGTCTGAAAACGCCGGCATTTATACGGCGCTGATCGCAAACGCAACAGACCTTGACACGCTTTGCTGCGATGTGATGGAAACGCCGTCGCTGTTTTATTTTGATAAGCCGACAAGGATCACCAAACTGACGGGAGGCGTAAAGATATGATCGTAGAGGCCGGACTCGACCGCTATGAAGTGGTCAACGAAAAAGTAAAAGAACTTTTAAATAAGCAGAACCGCGTTACGGTCAAAAACCTGAACGGCCAGCGTTATCTTGGCTGTGCCATGGACGCCGGCAAAACGCTGGAGCTTTACGGCACGCCCGGCAACGACCTGGCCTGCTATTTGAACGGCGGCCGTGTGATCGTGCACGGCAACTGCCAGGATGCGGTCGGCAATACCATGAACGGCGGCGAGATCGTCGTTTACGGCCACTGCGGCGACGCCATGGGCTACGGCATGCGCGACGGGCAGATCTTTGTGCAAAACAGCGTCGCCTGCCGCGGCGGCATCCACATTAAGGAATTTGAACAGATGCACCCGGTCATCGTGATCGGCAAAAATGCCGGTTCGTTCCTGGGTGAATATATGGCGGGCGGCACGATCATCCTGCTTGGCCTGCATTTGAAGCGCGGCGAAAAGCTGTTCGGCACGCACTGTGCTTCCGGCATGCACGGCGGCAAGATCTTTGTGCGCGGCAGTTTCCCGAAGGAAAATTTGAGCGACAACATCCGCGTGGCCTCTTTAGATGCGCAGGAGCAAAAAGAAGTTGCCGCTTATGTAAAGAAGTATTGCAAGTATTTTGACGAGGACTTTGACAAGGTCATGGAAAAAGAATTTAAAAAGCTTTTCCCGGCTACATCCAGGCCGTACGCCAATTTATATACGCCCAATTAAACTGGAGGAATGCTCGGTGTTTGATCAACTGCATGAGGAATGCGGCGTTTTCGGAATTTATGAGAATAAGACCTGCGATGTGGCGCACGCTGCCTATCTGGCGCTGTACGCGCTGCAGCACCGCGGGCAGGAAAGCTGCGGTATTGCGGTCAATGACCGCGGCGTTTTCGCCCAGGCAAAAGGCAGCGGCCTGGTGCAGGAGGTGTTTACGCGCAGCCGGCTGGAAAGCCTTGGCCTTGGCAACATTGCCGTTGGCCATGTGCGTTATTCCACCACGGGCGGCAATGCGCTTTCCAACATCCAGCCGCTGGTGATCCGGCATATGAAAGGCAACATGGCCATTGCGCACAACGGCAATCTGGTCAATGCGTATGACATTCGCCGTTCATTTGAACTGACCGGCGCCATTTTTCACAGCACGTCCGACACGGAGTCGATCGCGTATTCCATCGTGCGTGAACGGTTAAAAACAAAAACGACCGAGCAGGCCATTGAGCATGTGATGACGCAGATCCGCGGCGCCTACGCCTGCGTGGTGATGACGGCGACCAAGCTGATCGCATTCCGTGACCCGCAGGGATTCCGCCCGCTTTGTATCGGCCGCCTCGGCGAACAGTCTTATGTGGTGGCCAGCGAAAGCTGCGCGCTCGACTCCATCGGTGCCGCGTTTGTGCGCGACATCCTGCCGGGCGAGATCGTGGTGTTTGAGAACGGGCAGATGCGCTCCATCAAAACGCACTGCGGCAAAACACAGCCGCACATCTGCGTGTTTGAGTATATTTATTTTGCACGCCCGGACAGCGTCATCGAGGGCTCTTCGGTGCAGCATGCGCGCATGCGTGCCGGCCGTTTTCTGGCGCAGGAAAGCCCGGTGGAGGCCGACATCGTGATCGGTGTGCCGGATTCCGGTATTGACGCGGCGCTCGGCTACGCACAGGAAAGCGGCATTCCATACGGTATTGGTTTTATCAAAAACAAATACATCGGCCGCAGCTTTATTCAGCCCACGCAGGGCCAGCGTGAGGATGCGGTGCGTATCAAGCTAAACACCGTGCGTGAAAATATTGCCGGCAAACGGGTCATCATGATCGATGACTCCATTGTGCGCGGCACCACCTGCGCCCGTATTGTGCAGCTGCTGCGCGACGGCGGTGCCAAAGAGGTGCATGTGCGTATTTCCAGCCCGCCGTTTCGCCACCCGTGCTTCTTCGGCACGGATGTCGATTCGCAGGAAAATCTGATCGCCTGCCGGTTTGATACGATCGATGAGATCGCCCGCGAGATCGGCGCCGATTCCCTTGCCTACCTGAGCGTGGAGGCCACGCATCATTTGGCGGAAAAATCGAACTGCTCTTTTTGTGACGGCTGTTTTACCGGGCATTACCCGATCGCCGTGCCGTCTGAACAGCCCAAGGATAAATTTGAGGAAAAGATCCAGTGAGGCTGGTTAGTTGCATTATTTTCTTTTTGTTCATAAAAAAATGGATATATTTTCATCTTTCCTGTGTATAGTAAAGTTGCAGAAGGAAAGCTGACCAGTTGTTTTTCTTTTTCAATACCTCCTTTAATCACAAACACAAAGGCCGTGCGCTTAGGCGCACGGCCTTTGTGTTTATATAGCTCAAATCAATACAGCGCATAAAAAAGCCCGCCTGAAAATGTATTTCTCAGGCGGGCCGTTTGATTTGTTTGTGCTTTATTCTTCGCCGTTCCAGCAGTAGGTGCACAGCTTGGATTTGTCGATACCGACCGATTCCATCAAATCGTCCAGGCGGTGGTAGCGCAGGGAGGTGAAGTGCAGTTTTTTGCGAATGCCCTCCAGCATGGCGGCGTACTTGTCGCTGTCGGGGTCGGCGTATTCGCGCAGGGTGGCTTCGTCGGGGTCTTTGCCCTCCAGCTCTTTGATCACACGGCGGGTGATCAGCTCCATTTCAGAGCTGCTGCGCGAGAAGTTCAGGTATTTGCAGCCGAACAGCAGCGGGGGACAGGCCGGGCGGATGTGCACCTCTTTGGCGCCGCTGTTGTAAAGAAATTCCGTCGTTTCACGCAGCTGCGTACCGCGCACGATGGAGTCGTCGATCAAAAGCAGGCTCTTGCCCTCGATCAGGTCCTGCACCGGCAGAAGCTTCATCTTTGCAATCAGGTCACGCTTGCTCTGGTAAGTCGGCATGAACGAACGCGGCCAGGTGGGCGTGTATTTGATGAACGGCCTTGAAAACGGAATGCCGGACTCGTTGGCGTAGCCGATGGCGTGCGCCGTGCCGGAGTCGGGCACACCGGCTACGATGTCGGTCTTGGCGTCGTCACGCTTGGCCAGCAGGCGGCCGCAGTTGTAGCGCATCTTTTCTACCGAAATGCCCTCGTAGGAAGAGGACGGGTAGCCGTAGTAGACCCACAAAAACGTGCAGATCTTCATTTTTTTGCCGGGGGCGACCAGCGTTTTGTAGCCGTCGCTGTCAAACACAACGATCTCACCCGGGCCAAGCTCGTGGCAGTCGCTGTAGCCCAGGTTCAGGTAGGCAAAGCTTTCAAAACTGGCACAAAGGCCGTCGTCTTTTTTGCCCAGAACGATCGGCGTGCGGCCCATTTTGTCACGCGCCGCGTAAATGCCTTTTGGCGTCAGCACCAGCATGCTCAGCGAACCGTCGATGGTGTCCTGCGCGTAGCGGATGCCCTCTACAAAATTGTCTTTTTGGTTGATGAGTGCGGCAACGAGTTCGGTCGGGTTGATCTCGCCGCCGTGCATTTCAAAAAAGTGTACCCGGTCCTGAATGATGTTTTGCACGATCTCGTCGGCGTTGTTGATCTTGCCAACGGTGGTGATGGCAAACGTGCCGTGGTGAGAGCGCATCAAAATGGGCTGCGCTTCGTAGTCCGAAATACAGCCTATGCCCATTGTGCCCTTCATTTCGGTCGATTCTTTCGTGAATTTTGTGCGAAACGGGGCGTTTTCAATGTTGTGTATTGCTTTGTCAAACCCGTTTTCGCGGTCATACACCGCCATGCCTGCGCGCCTTGTGCCCAGGTGCGAATGGTAGTCTGTGCCGAAAAACAGGTCAAAAACGCAGTCTTCCTTTGAAGTTACACCAAAAAATCCGCTCATATTTTCTACCTCTTTGCTTTGAAAGTGTTTGTAAATAACAGTAGATATTATAGCAGAAAATGCCGCCGGGAAAAAGACCGAATTGAAAAAATGTTATAAATCAATTTTTTTATAAGTTTTTGAAACAATGGCTGAACGGCAAAACGCCTTTTGCTTGCAAATATGCAGGCTGTTATACGGTTTGTTTTACTGCTGTACAGCTTGCGCAATAAAAAATAAAAACCGGCATTCAGAAAAGCCGGCAGGCGTAGCTTTCGTAGAGTAATTCACTCTACGAAATTTTGTCCGGCAAAAAGTACTTTGAACTTTGAGGTGTATGGATGGCAACAAATAAAATGTCAACCGTCGAAGAAGAAGAGATCGATCTTCTGGCTTTGGCGAAGTATCTTTTTCCTTTTGCTGTTTCATTTTTTCGTGATCATCTGCACAGGCGCTTTTCAGGATGTTTTGACGCGCGGCTACTGGAAAGAGTTTTTGGCAACTTTCCGGCAGGCCGTGCTGATCGAATTGGTGTTTGTGGCTTATCTGATCGTTATGCGCAGTGAGCAGTATTGGCGCCTTGTTATTTTTTTGAGCGGCTTTTACTATCTTGTGCTTTGCTATGTGGTCAAGATCGCATGGAAGGCGTTTGTAAAAAAAAGAAGAACGCTGGAGCATGATTCTTTGCTGGTTATTACATTTTATGACTGTGCACAGCATGTTGCGCAAATGATCCGCAATGGCGTTTACGAAAATTACAAAGTAATGGGCATCATTATTTTAGATAGGGATCTGGCCGGCGAGGAGATCGGCGGCGTTAAAGTCCTGGCCAACCAAAAGACCATGCTTGACTATATTTGCCGAAATTGGGTAGATGAGGTGCTGTTTGATGTGCCGAACGATGCGCAGCTTCCGGAGGGCTTAGTCAGCGACTTATCAGAAATGGGCGTTGTGGTCCATCTGAAAATAGATGAGCAGTCCACTGACGATGGCTGCAAGCGGTTTGTGGAACGGTTCGGCAATTATGCCGTTTTGAGCATGAGCATCAATTATGCTTCCGACATGCAGCTGCTTATGAAGCGGATCATGGACATTGTGGGCGGTCTGGTTGGCTGCTTGGCAACGGCTGTGCTCTTTTTGTTTTTGGCGCCGGCGATCTATATTCAGTCGCCCGGCCCCATCTTTTTCACCCAGATCCGTGTTGGTAAAAATGGTAAAAAGTTTAAAATGTATAAATTCCGCAGCATGAATGTAAATGCCGAGCAGGAAAAGAAAGAACTGGAAACGCAAAATCGCGTTAAAGACGGCATGATGTTTAAGCTCGAATATGACCCCCGGATCATCGGCTGTAAAAAACGGCCTGACGGTACGGTCAAAAAAGGGCTTGGCAATATTATCCGTGATTGTTCGCTCGATGAATTCCCACAGTTTTTTAACGTGTTAAAGGGCGATATGAGCCTGGTCGGCACACGCCCGCCTACCGTGGATGAGTGGGAAAAATATGAGCTGCATCACCGCTCCCGTCTGGCTGCCAAACCGGAAATTACAGGCATGTGGCAGGTAAGCGGCCGCAGTGATATTACCGATTTTGAAGAAGTGGTCAAGCTGGATTTAAAGTATATCCGCGAATGGAATCTGGGGCTTGATATAAAAATATTATTCAAAACGATCGCGGTCGTTTTCAAGAAAAGAGGTTCTATGTAAAGGCAGACGCAGCTGTGCCTGCCTTTCAGAACACAAAAGGTGGAGTCTCTCTTGAACAAAACAAAAAAAGGTAAACTCAAAAAGCTCCCCGGTATTATCCTGGGACTGATCGCTCTGATCGCTGCCGCTGTGTTTTCAGCCACCGTGATCAGCACGCAAATGCTGTCCACATTATATATTGGGCTGGTTATCGCGGCATGCGCCGTGGCAACGATCATTGCGTTTTGTCTGCTGGTAACCGATCCGCGCAGGCACAAGGTGCGCTTTTCTTTCGGGGTGATCTGGCTGGTGCTTTGCATCGCTGTGTATTCCGTTGCCGGTGTACTGATCTCGAATACGCAAAATACTTTAAGGCAAATCGCAGATTCCAGCGGCGAATCCGTCAACGTCTCTTTTTATGTAAAAGCAGAGGATCCTGCCACCACTTTGGAAGAAGCCAGGGATTATACATTCGGCATTTTGGCTTCCTTGGATCGTGAAAATACAGACGCCGCCCTTTCTGCTGTGGAAGAGCAGCAGGGCTTCACGCTGCAGATCTGGGAATATAACGGCCTGACACAGCTTGCCGATGCGCTGCTTGACGGGCAAGTCGGCGGCATCGTTTTGAATGAAGGCTATGTAGACGTGTATGATGAAATACCGAATTATACTGATTTTGCCGATCAGATCCGTGCATTGCAGAGCGAAAGCCTGGAACAGACACAGAATGAAAATGCGCCGTCATCTACGGCAGCGGATGACGGCGTGATCAACATCTATATCAGCGGCAGCGACACGCGCGAGAGCACGCTGCCGGTACGCGGCCGCAGTGATGTTAATATTATTGCCAGCGTCAACTTAAATACGCGCAAGGTACTCCTGCTTTCTACGCCGCGCGACTATTATGTGCCGCTGTCCATTTCCGGCGGCGCGCGCGACAAGCTGACGCATGCCGGCATTTACGGTGTGCAGGTCAGTATGGATACGCTGGAAATGCTTTATGACATGGATATCGATTATTATTTCCGCATCAACTTCACCGGCTTTGAAAAGATCGTGGATGCGCTTGGCGGCATCGAAGTGTATTCCGATACCGCGTTTGACAGCCGCGGCGCACATTTTGAGCAGGGCATCAATCACCTAAACGGGGAAGAGGCTTTGATCTATTGCCGCGAACGCTATGCCTATGCAGACGGCGACCGTCACCGTGGGCAGAATCAGATGGATGTCATCAAGGCGATCGCCGAAAAGGCAGTCAGTCCATCCATATTGAAAAATTATCTTTCTGTTTTGGATAGCCTGCAGGATTACATGGAAACGAGTGTGCCCTATGATCTGATCGGCTTGGGCGCAGTTATGGTATTGCCGAATAAAAAGATGGAGCTAACGTGTTATGAAGCTTAAACGGACAAAAAACGCGACGCGTAATATTGTTTTCGGCATGACGCTAAAAATTTATCAAAGCGCCATGCCCTTCCTTGTGCGCACCGCCATGATCTATTTTATGGGCGTGGAGTATTTAGGCCTTGACAGTCTGTTCGTCTCTATTCTTCAGGTGCTGAACCTGGCAGAACTGGGCGTCGGAAGTGCAATGGTGTTCGGAATGTACAAGCCCATTGTAGAAGATGATACCGTAACCATTTGTGCATTGATGAAATTGTACAGAACATATTACCGGATCATCGGCCTGGTGATCGCTGTTGTGGGCCTGGCTCTTACGCCGCTTATTCCGCGTTTGATCAAAAGCGATCTGCCGCCGGAGCTGAATATTTATGTTTTATACTGGCTGAATTTGGCGGCTACGGTTTTTTCTTATTGGCTGTTTGCGTACAAGAATGCGCTGTTTCAGGCACACCAGCGAAACGATGTAGTCAGCAAGATCAATCTGGTTACCTATACGCTTCGATATATCGTGCAGTTCATTATTATCTTTTTTATTAAAGATTATTATTTATATATTATTGCTGTTTTGGCCACACAAATTTTAACCAATATTATCACGGCGGTCGCGGCTGCTCGTATTTACCCCAATTACAAGGCGCAGGGTGAACTGGACAAAAAGCTGGTGCATGTTATCAATGGCAGAATCCGCGATTTGTTTACGGCAAAAATCGGGAGCGTGGTCGTCAATTCTGCTGATACGGTCGTCGTTTCGGCTTTTTTGGGGTTGACGGTTTTGGCCGTTTATCAGAATTATTATTTCATTCTGACTGCGATCATCGGTTTTGTAACGGTCATTTTCCAGGCATGTACTGCCGGGATCGGCAACAGTATTGTGGTGGAAACAAAGGAGAAAAATTTTAACGATCTAAAAAAGTTTACCTTTTTGATTGCCTGGATCGCCGGGTTTTGCACATGCTGTTTATTATGCCTTTACCAGCCGTTTATGCAGATTTGGGTTGGCGAGGATCTCATGCTGGGGTTTTCAGCCGTTATTTGTTTTTGCGTGTATTACTTTGTTTATGAAATCAATCAACTGCTGAATACTTACAAAGATGCCGCCGGTATTTGGCACGAAGATCGTTTCCGCCCTCTTGTTACGGCCGGCGCAAATCTTGTTATGAATCTGATCATGGTACAGTTCTGGGGGATTTACGGTGTTTTGCTTTCCACCGTGCTGTCCACATTGATCGTCGGTATGCCGTGGCTTTTGCACAATCTGTTTACTGTGTTGTTCTCTAAGCCGCAATTAAAATCGTATTTAAAAAAATTAGTCCTTTACACCGTGATTACAGTAGTGAGCTGCGCTGTAACTTATGCAATTTGCACACCAATACATTTGGGAAAGTGGCCTCTGCTGATTGTCAGAGGGGTAATTTGCTGCATGGTCCCCAATTTGATTTATTTCATCGTTTATCATAAAACGGTCGAATTCAAGCAGTGTCTGCAACTGCTCGACCAGATAACAAAGGGCAAATTAAAAATAGAAAAGCGCCTTGCAAAAATAACCAAATAAAATCCCACGCAAGACACACACCGTTTTGGGTGTTTGTTCGGGCTTGCTGCTGCAAGGCAGCAAAATTTGACTGCCCTTAAGAGAACGGTATGACTAGCGGCCTATAAAGCCTTAAAACCAGCGCCTAAACGACGCTGGTTTTATATTATAGAGACGTGCGCCGTTTTTACGAAAAATGAAGATTTTCCGCGCTGAAAATCGAGCGGCTACAAATTGCTGCAATTTGAGAAAATGCTATGTGCAGATACTTCGCAAAATAAAAAAAGAACCCACACAAAACCACCGTTTTATGCGGGTTTTTGGCGGAGAGCAAGGGATTCGAACCCTCGAACCGCTTGTGACGGTTACACGATTTCCAGTCGTGCTCCTTAGGCCAGCTCGGACAACTCTCCGTGTGTCTCATTGACGAACTGTCTCTTATACACATCTGACGCTGCCGACGACTTAATAGGT